>JBBRQP010000111.1:0-8494 GCA_038226175.1 Gloeobacterales cyanobacterium | reverse complement strand
CAAGCAATACGGTGTTGGCAAGAGCAACGCAATCGAGCACAGACGAAAATCCAATGGCGCTTCACGACCAAAGAAGCACGGGAGAAACTGAAGCGCCTCTACCCGTCATAAGCTCTGTGGCTGCCTACTAGAAGCATTTACAATATCGTCATCCCAGCATCCCCGACAGGTAGGAATAGCTAATTCGCGAATCCGGTCAACAACTTGATTGGGATAAGGGCCATAGCCGACCAGATCGCCTACACAATAAATTTTATCGACCTGTTGTCCTTTGATGTGCCGCAGAACGGCTTCTAGAGCTTCGAGATTGCCGTGAATGCAGGAGAGTACAGCGATTTTCATGACGTGATTTCCTCTAAGTAATCTTGGTAATAGCGTTGTGCCAAGTCAGGGCTAAGGCAACAAAATTCGAGTGTGGCTGCTATGTATTCGGTGTCCAAATTTTTACCCCAAACTCCTAAACCACTGCAAGGCTGCTCTGACCAGCGCGAGACGGCTAAGGTATCAAAATAACCATCGCCCGGCATACCGCGGACAAAGTTGCCGTAGATCCATTCCCCGTTATTGACTGCAACCAATGCTTTGACCCGACCGACTACGCCGTAGGCTCCTTGGACTAATTCCTGCCAAAAGGTATCTAAACTTTCTACTTCTAGGACGCGTCCAGTCGTATCTAGGCGCAACAATTGGCTATCGGTTAGCTCGGCACTAAAGGCAGAAAGTAGCTGATCTGCGGAGTCTAAGGGTGCCGAACCTAACATAATCCGATGCTGAGGATGGGCTATAAATTCTTGGCTCACCGTACTCAAATCTAAGTGATGACCGACCTCCATGTAGACCTGCTTATCTTGGCAAGTTATCAGGTCATCTGTGTGCAAAACTTGTCCTGGAAACTCAGTTTCTATCACCGCCTGATCTAAAGGGAAATCGGTGGTGCTACAGTAATAAGCTCCTGCCTCTGTCAAGCGTTCTCTAATCCAAGTGGTTTTCCCTGATCCTGGTAATCCTGCCACTAGCATCAGCATATGTGCCCTAATTTGATAATGATTATCATTATAGTTTATTAAGATAAATCTGTGTGACTGAATTATTTCACTGGCAAAAAATGAGGTTGATCCTCTTGGTAACTTAAGCCATATCTTCGCCTCCCCCAAAACCACTACAGCTGTGAGTAATAATAAAGAATTGAAGAATTCTGTCAAAATCGTTAATGTTACTCACGATTGATATTGGTAATACCCATCAACATTGGGGCTGGTTTGAGCAAGGGAACTTAGTCGAAGTTGCTCATTATACCCATGATTTTTGGGATACGGATGCTATTAACCGAGCTGACAAAATCCTGGTGTGTTCGGTAGTACCAGCACTTTTAGCATCATGGCAAACCTATGATCACGTCCAGATTCTGACCTTAAAAGATCTTGCTCTGAGCGGTAGTTATCAAACTTTAGGCATTGACCGTGCCTTAAATATTGTGGGGGCGGGTTACCGTTATGGGTTTCCGGTATTGGTAATCGATTTTGGGACTGCAATTACGCTTACGGCAGCCAATCAAGCTGGTACTTTGTTGGGAGGACAAATCTTACCAGGATTTACGATGCAGTTTCGGGCGTTACATGATTACACTGCTATGTTACCTTTGGTCGATTTGCCCGATCACTGGCCTGAGGATCTGGCTGGCACCACAGAACAAGCCCTTCAAAGTGGGGTATTCCAGACTACGCTAGCAGGATTGGAACAGCAGGTGCTGAAATATCGTCAACGTGGGACGAAGGTGATTATCACAGGCGGCGATAGTGTGCGCGTAGCCAGTTGGTCAGCGGATTGGTTTGACCATCAGGATGCCCATTTGAATTTGTGGGGGATGTATGCGACGGCTAGGCGTGATTGGGATGATGTGGTTGATGCTCACGACAGCAGTTCATGCCTTTGAACTCGGGGAAACTGAAGCACAGCTTGTGCAACGCTATGGCAAGCCGACGCTCAGTAAGGATGAAACAACTTTCAAGACTTTAGTCTATGTGCGGTCTTTTGGACGGGTTGTGATTCTATTAGGTAAAGAAGCTAAGACCGAGGCAGTGCTGCAATTTGACAATAGTTATGGACGTGATTATCCACAACTCGGTCAGTTTTTGTTAAACCAAGAGCCAGCTTTTAGCCTCACCGACCAGCCCAAAACTCACTCAGTCGAAATCTATCAACAACTTTCGGGACGAGGTTTTGAAGCCTGGTTATATAAAAAACAAAATAACCACATGATCTGGGTCTTTGGCGATTTGGTGTGTGTGCCTTACCGACGGGATGAAGCCCGCAGTATTCTCTCGGAATATGGACGACAGTTATTAACCGACAGCACCGTACAGAAACTACTTACGCCTGTCTATCAAAACCTATGACCGCTTATTTTTACGGCGGGTCAATTTTTTGGGAACAGGCAAGTTGATGACCGAGGGTAGGATATTGATACCTGTATTGGTGATGTGATAGAGGCGATGTTCTTTGGAGTGCGGGCTAGAGCGCATTTTGAGTACACCAATTGTGCGGTCAATTTCAGCACCATGCTCGACATAGCGCAGCAAAATCACATTATCCGATAGATAACTCACGCCGTAGCTGCTCAGTTTAGCCAAAGCAAAAAGCTCAGGTACTTCATCAGTCATAATTGAGGTGACACCTTTGACCCGGAAAAAATTGACCACAGCCGAAACATAATCACGGTAACGATTTTTATCGTCCATTGCGGCTTCGAGATCCATCAAACTATCAATTAGAACTCGTTTAGCACCAATCGCGGCCACAGCTTTACGCACATAGGTAGCGTGTTGGTCGGGGTTGAGTTCAACGGGTGAGGTATAGATAATGCGCAGGAGTTGATTTTCCTGCATCTTAAGTAAATCCCAACCGAAGGTGCTGGCAATGGAGGTAAGTTGGGCGGGAGATTCCTGGAAGGTAACAATAACGCCCGGTTCGCCCCGTAAGGCTCCCTCACAAATAAAATGTAAGCCGAGCAAGGTTTTACCCGTACCTGCGCCACCCACAATCAAAGTCGCCGAACCTTCTAGATAACCACTCCCGAGCATATTATCAAGCTCGGCTACGCCTGATGAAATACGCCGCATCGAAATCGTGTAGTTTTCAAAGTTATCGACTGTGGGCCCGGTAATACGCGGATAAATGGTCACACCCTCACGATCAATGGTGAAGCTATGTTTACCACCAAAGGTGTTGGTTCCACGCATTTTAAGGACTTCGATATGACGCAAACGTTGGAGACCGTGTTCACCATAATTAAGATGAATTACACCATCAGCAATTGCAAAAATAGGTTGGGTTTCTACTTCTTCCATGGTGTATTCGCCGACCAAGAAACTGGTACATTCCCAAGTCGAGAGTTCAACAGCCAGATCATAGCCAAATTTGCGAACTTCCATAGTCGAGTCAGCTAGATCATAAATGGCCTTGAAGCTATCAATCACAATGAAACTAGGGGAATAGGTTTTGACATAATCAATAATGGCTTTAGTTGTCGCTGCCAAACCTTCGTTACGGATGATATCACCGAGATCAAAAAAGTAAACCGCTGAGTTGAGTTTATGGGGATTGAAGTAATCAAAATTACGTTGGTAGCGGATCATTTTGACGGAAGGCTCAGACAAAGTTGTGAAGAAAATTGCCGGAGCTTCGGGCGTCGCCAAACTAAATAGAATTTGCTGGGAAAAAATCGTCTTGCCCGAACCAGGGGCTCCTGTAATGATATTGACCGAATAAACAGGAATGCCGCCCTCTACAATCGTGTCAAAATTGCGTACACCGCTAACAATACGTTCCATATTATCAAATGTCACCAGCAAAACCCTCCACTTCCTGCATCACAACATTCACTAAAATGTTGCCAGTTAACTTAGCCAAAATATCAATAAGATTGGTGACTAGATCCTTAAAACCATCTTTGATGTTGGTTTTGTCCCGCTCCGTTAGATGCTCGCGTAACTGCGTAAAATCTAAATGAGAACGGTTAACTTTTAGATATTCAATAAATGAATGGCTTTTGATGGTGCGATGAATAGCCCGGTCAAAAATAGCACTGACGGTAACTTGACCGAGGGTTGGTACGATTTTGTTCCAAATATTAATCAGTAGCTCTTCATAAATATCAACAACTTCTGACTTTACTTGCGATGAGACTTGTTCCGCAATGCTCATTTCTACGGGGGCAAGATTGTCGGGCTGACCTGAATCGGGCGGATGCATGATATTCCTTTAGGTGGCTAAACGTAATTCAAAACAGAATGCCGTCCCTTCAGAACGGTTTTCTGCCCAAATGCGACCATTAAAGGCTTCAATAATATCTTTACACACAGCTAGACCTAAACCAAGTCCTTCGGCACTACTCTGCACTGGGCGTAATCCTTCTTGACGAAAGCGTTCAAAGACCCGTTCTAGAGCCTCTGGATCAACACCCGGGCCGCGGTCACGCACACAAACACGTACCCATTGCTCACGATGCTGGGCTTCGAGCAGTAATTCGGAACCCACGGGAGAAAACTTTTGGGAGTTATGGAGCAAATTAAGTAAAACTTTGACCAAGAGCACGGTATCGCCTAAAACAGGCGGCAAAAAGACCGGGACATTGAGCAGTAGCCGCTGTTGTTTTTCGGCGAGTAAGGGTTCGATATCGATACGTGCTTGACGCAGACATTCGCTCAAATTGACAGTTTCAACCTGAATATTTTGTTCTTGACCATCGCCAAAATCAAGCAAGTTATCAATCATTAGGCGTAAACTTTTGGACTTAATCACAATCTGTCCCACAAATTCCGTATTCTGTTCGGGCTTAAGACGTTCACCATACTGTTGCATCAATTCAGCGTAGCCCAAAATACAGGTGAGCGGGGTGCGTAGGTCATGGCTGAGATTACGAATAAAATCTTCACGATAGGAATTAAGCGCTTGGAGTTGGCGGTTCTGCTCGGCGAGTTGCCGATTAAGATGTAACACTTTCCAGGTTACCCCTAGCTGCCCACAGACCATGCCCAAAAGCGTGAGGTCGATAGCGGTGAAGTTGGGTTGCAATTTAGCCCGAGTCGCAAACAATAATCCGGCAATACGCCCTTCGACGACCAGAGGTAAACCAATAAATTCAGTTAGGTTAAATTTATGGGCTTGAGGGCAACCGGGCAAAGGATGATGTTCGAGGGACTGCGGCATCTCTTCGGGGGTGAGCAGCGAGTCTAATACGCTTAATAAACGTTTTTCTAGCTGTTGACATAGCGTAACGGTAGGTGGCTCGTGGGCTGTGTAGTAAAGACCGGGCTGCGGTGCCTCAAGTAGCAGCAAACCAATGATCTGGGCATCCATGGGGGTTTGGAGCGTATCAAAGACTGTTTGAATCAACTCCCGTTCGGAAGCTAAGGGGTCCAAGGAGAGACGAGAACCTACCTGGGCGAGACGTTCTAAATCTAAGGGTTCCAACATCTGGGTGTGTTTTTCCTCCCCTGTCAGCTTATCCTACCGCTGTCATACCTACCAACAGGCGATGCAAAGTTGGGGATCATCCGACATCCGACAGGGTCAATAGACGCGTATAAAATAGACAGCTTGGCTCTCGTACTATGGCTTACGGGATTTTTGGCTCTAGGCTGATGTTGATCAATTGATTACACAATGTTACAAAAAAGCCTTGAAAATCCATTTTAAGTGATATTAACATTACGATAGTTTTAGTTAGTTACATACAAATTTACAACAGTTAGTTTTTAAACAACGTCATCCAGTTTTGGTCAGTCAAGAGATTTAATTGTCACTTACACAAAAGGATGATCGCCCATGAACAAAAATTTATCTCTGCCCTACAAAGGCGATACCGCCAGTGATGAGGTCGCGTTCTTCATTATCAATACAGGTCGTAGTGACGGTCTAGCAGGTCAAAGCGATGAGGGTCGTGGCGTGGTCGGTAGCAGTATCGAGCAGGCCGGAGTCCATGGCGATAGTATCTCAGGTTCAGGCTCTACAGGCGCAAGTGTCAATAATACTGGCATGTTTGGCAGCAGTATTAGCGGTCGTGGTGTAGTCGGTGAAAGCATCAGTAACATAGGTGTCAGTGGCGAAAGTATGACAGGTGGTACCGGTGTCTTTGGACGTAGTCTTAGTGGCACGGGGATCGAAGGCTTTAGTGATAGTGGGTTTGCCGGATATTTTCATGGCAATGTTTTTATTTCTGGAGCACTCGAAAAAGCTGGGGGCGGATTTAGGATTGACCATTTGCTAGACCCCGCTAATAAGTACCTGTATCACAGCTTTGTTGAATCCTCGGAGATGAAAAATCTCTATGATGATGTGGTTATCCTGGATGATGATGGCGCAGCTACGGTTGGTCTTCCTGACTGGTTTGAGACTCTCAATGAAAAATTTCGCTATCAACTGACAGCTCTTGGGCAAGCTGCGCCCAATTTGCATATCCTCGAAGAAATTAGTGATCATCATTTCAAAATCGCTGGCGGACAGGCGGGGATGCGGGTCGCTTGGCAAGTAACTGGCTGCCGCTGTGACCCATGGGCTAGGGCCAATCCGCAGCGCACAGAAACTGATAAACTAGCCTCCGAAAAAAATTATTATCTTCACCCCGAACTGTATGGGCAACCCCAAGAGCGCAGTATTGAGTGGTCACAGATGAATAAAGGTTAATGGCCTAGTCCCAATCAAAAAAGTGAATCCTCTCAACACAGCTTTGAAAAAAAGCTACTGTACAGAGGATTCTTTTTTCGGGATCAGTAAGCATTAGCAACGCGTGTAGCTATTTTTATTACTAAATAAATCTGCCTAGAGATGGTATTATTCTGTAATAAATAAGTGATTAAACACTCTATTGTTAATAAACATTTATAGTTTTTTATAACTTTTAATAGCTTTTTATCAAGTTAGCTCAAGATATAGTTGTTTGATCCTTAAAAATGGAAACATAAGTTAAAGTTGAAGAGTAGAAGTTTACTTGAAAACTGCGCATTGAATTTTTCAAAAAAGGCAACTGTGGATAATGACAGATTTAAGCAATTACTGGAAAATTCTCACAGACGCCTAAAAGAACTTGGTACCCGTGCTATTAGCTCTGAAGAAAAACAAAAATTGCTAGCAGAAGCTCTCAACCATATGACCGATAGCCTTGAGGAGCTAGGCATTGCGAGTGCAGAATTACAAACTGATGACGACTCAAAACCTCTGTTAAGTCTATCTATTGTCGAACAAAATAATTATTACAAGCAATTGTTTGAACTAGCTACTGATGGCTATTTGATTACTGATAAGGCTGGTCTGATCCGTGAAGCTAATTATGCAGCAACCCAGCTACTCAACTGTACAGCGAAGTTTTTGCAAAATAAATCCTTGACCTTTTTTATGCCCAAAGAAGCCCGCCGAGCCTTTCGGGCTAGGGTGGATTTGCTAGAACCCCTACCCCAAGGTCAAAAGTGGGAAGTATCGCTCAAACCGCGCAAAACTTCGGTCGCACGGCAAGTAATCCTCAGGGTATCGGTAATCCCTGACAGTGAAGGGCAACTCTCTAGTTTGCTATGGTTACTTTATGACATCACTGATTATCAAAAAGCTGAACGACAACGTTTAGCCCAAGAATATGTCGAGAATATTGGTCAAGAGCTTACCCAGGAAGTGGCAGCTTTATATCAACTCAAAAATGATTTTTTAAGTACAATTACCCATGAATTACGTTTGCCATTAACGACTCTCAAACTTGGTCTCAAGATGTTAGAGACCGATGTGCCTCATCTCAAAGCACGTATGCTGCACATTTTACAAGATGCTTGCGAGCGCGAAATCAACCTAGTCAATGACTTATTAGAGTTTCAAGGTTTGGATAGCGATCGCAAGTTTCCTCTCCCAAGATCAGAAAAAACCTTAATCTATTTAACGGAGTGGCTACCTCATGTATTAGAAAGATTTGAGTTTTTGATGCAGCAAAAAAGTCAAACACTAACTCTAGATATCTATCCCGAAAATCTTTCTATACTCGTTGATCAAAAAATATTTGAACGTATCATTATTGAGTTTATGGAAAACGCCCATAAATTCACGCCTGAAGGTAAAACTATTATCCTCAAAGCTCGTCATAATCGCTGTCCAGATGTAGATTTTTCGACTTTAGCTGATCCCAACTCAAGTTTAGATACGGATGATTTTGTTTGTGCGAGTGTTTCTAGCTGTGGTGTCGAGATCTCGCAGGAAGAACTACCACGCATTTTTGAAAAATTTTATCGTATTCCTAACAACAATCCTTGGCAATATTCTGGGATTGGCTTGGGTCTAGCCCTAGTCGAAAGATTAGCGCAAGAACTAGAAGGAAGCATACAGCGGTTTTCATACGGATGTACCAAGATAACCAGAGTGAGTGAACCAACCTTTCGCATCAGTTTCTGTAATACGCTTTAGCCCTTGTCCTATCGCTTCTTCAAGACTTTCTTTGTCACGCTTGCCTTGGGAGCGT
>JBBRQP010000110.1:0-8518 GCA_038226175.1 Gloeobacterales cyanobacterium | reverse complement strand
GTGACGATTGAAGAAGTGGAAGAGCGATTAGAGCAACGATGTCGTAGTTTATCAAAGCAGACCGAGTTGCTCAAGAGATACTTGTTCTACCATTGGTGGCCTAGAACAAAGACCTACTAATTAAACGGAAAGAATATTAGACGATATTTTGGGTATCGTAATCCTGTCGGTTGTTTCGGGTATGGCGGCTGGAGACTCCTCCTCTGGCCTTAAAATTGGGCAAATCGTCGTCACATCACTGGGATTTTTGGTGGGTGCAATTGTAATGGGCAAACTTTTTATGCCATTTTTTCTAGCCATAATTCAGCTTTTGCGCACCCGAGGCGAGTTACTGATTGCCTCACTAGTCTTTGCCTTTACCCTAGCTGTACTCGCCGAAACTCTGGGTTCTGCGGCGATCATTGGAGCTTTCGCGGCTGGGCTGGTACTGGCCGAAACAGATCGGCGTCATGAGCTAGAACAGCAGCTACGTCCGGTCACCGATTTCTTTTTACCAATCTTTTTTATCACGGTCGGGGCTGGAGTAAATTTAGCCTTGCTCACCAACCCTCAGGCTCTGCTTCTGGCTCTGGCACTGACAACTGTGGCGGTATTGGGTAAGCTAGCGGCTGGCTTGATGGCGACTGCTGCTAATTCTTGGGCTGTTGGCGCAGGGATGGTACCTCGGGGTGAAGTCGGGCTGGTTTTTGCGAGTGTGGGGCTAGCAACGGGGGTGCTGACTGGCACTATTCATACAGCGGTAGTTTTGATGGTAATTCTCACAACTTTTTTGGGGCCTATCTTGCTCAACACAATTTTGTCAGCCCAGAAACCAATTAGATAGTCAGCCCCCCCGCCCCATAAATGGGGAGCCAGGGCACGCTTAGGGAAAGTTACACTTTCAGCAATAGAGCGTTAACCCTCTTTCTTCTCAGGTATCCAAACCAAGTATTAGCTTATTAGCTGGGCTTCGTCCCCCATTCATGGGGCGGAGGGGCTGACTATCTAGTTTGAAGCCAACTATTTATTAACAGTGCTTAAAGCATTATTCAACATGCCCTGAAAGAGTTGACTTAACGGAATGCCCGACTCTTTTGCCATCTCTGAAATAACGCTGGTTTGAGCAAAAGAGCAGTACAGTCCTGCCTCTAAAAACCAAGGCTGATCCTTCGAGTCGATACGGAAGTCAAAAAGGCAATAATGGCGACAACCTAGAGCGGTATGGCAAATTCGAGCAATCTCCCAAACTTTGGCAGTAATAGGATCGCTTGGATCAACAATCCAAGATTTGGCATTACCCTTAGCCACCATAGCCAAGCCGCCATTTTCATCTCTTTTTAGCTTGTCCTCATAGCGTCGAATAGGCTGATTTTCACTATCCATTGCATACTCTTCTAAAGGTAAACAAATTAACTTTTCTCCATCGGCAATAACACCACATCTCACTTCTCGTCCTAGTTCAATAAATGTTTCCACTAATATCTGATCTGAGTAAGAAAAAGCAGTTTTCAAAGCATCATCATAACCAGAGAAATCTTTCACAAAAACTACGCCTAGGGAATTATCCTCATTCACAGGCTTAACTACGGTAGGGGGGGTAAGTGTAGGAGGAACTCCCGGTCGAAGCAATTCTCCTAAGGGAACTTTAACACCCGCTGCGGCTACCACAGCTTTTGTCTTTGCTTTATTAGCACTCAGCGCCATGACATCTGGTTTGTTGCCCACGTAAGGAATCTCTAGCAAGTCAAACAAGGCTCTATAAGCAGTCATACCTGGGACACAAAACATTTGTGGCACCATAACATCTATTTTGAGGGTTGTTAAAACGCGAACAGCTTCAACTATGGTCATTGGCTGGGCTACTGCGATTGCCTCCTGCTTCAAGGACTGAGGAAATCGCCACAGGTGATCGGGGGTAACGTAAGCAATATAAAACTCATACAGAGCGGCATCGGCGTTGGACTCCAAGCAATCCTCTGCATAGAGACGTGACAAGTCACAATAGAAGTCATTCACCGCAGAACCAACTAAATGCAAAACTCGAAGTACCATGCTCAATCCCCAGCTAATTCGACGAGTTTACCGATGTTGAAATCTATGCGAATCCACCCCTTGAGCTGCCACAAATTTTGCAATAAGAGCCAAGGAATCTGTAGATGATGAACCATCAAAAAGGGCAGCGGATCGTCCCAGTCAAAAATGGCATCTTTTCCGTGAGTGATAATTTGCAGTCGTTGCCAAGTTTGATGAGGCGAGCCTAAATGCATCAGTAATCTCCAGATTTCATGGTAAAGCCAATAGGTAGGGCGACTAGAGGCCAAGGGTTGGATCGGAGCCGCTAGAGGCTCTCGCTCTAAATAAGCTTTTGCCACACCTGGGTGGTTGTAAAACATCGTAATTGCCGAATGCGTACGGGGATTGCACTCGATTGCATAGATACAGCCATCTGGCGTTTCAATAAAATCAAAGGAAACTTGTCCAGTTAATTTTAAATCACCTACAAATTTTCTCACCCATGATTCGATTTTTGTGTGCTCTATCATTTCATAGTTGACCTGAAATGCCGATGATTTACAACAGCAATGCATGCGTAGCTCACCAGCCCGCACGGTACTGTGGGTACAGTATTCTTGACCCGGAATGAAGGCTTGCATGATCCAAGGAATGTCTTTAGAAATGGGTAAACTATGAACAAATACCTGAGTTTCCGAAGAACTATTACAAGGAAGCTTTGTCAAGTCCAGCCGCCGTACTGAGTCGTAGGGAATGCTTTTGAGAATATATTTCTGGGCGTGCTTAGAAAAGTCAAAGTCCAACACTTGCTGTGCATCTGTAATCAAGTAAGCATCTGGAACAGAGAGATTCAAAGACTTGGCAATAGCTGAAAATTCATACTTGTTATCCAATTGCTGAACTTGATCAAGATCAACATGCATGACTTCACAGTAGGGTGAAAGTACTTTTTTGGCTAATGCATCATAGTAGCTTGCTGCTGGACTACAAACTGGGACATAAATATCAACAGCTTCCTTCTTCACAATCTCTAGAAGTGCATCAATATAATCTTTCGCGTTTGGCTTAGGAATTGTGTAAAACTGGTCAACATGCCAAGAAAACCGATGTCCCGTTAACCAATACTTGGGCGACTCGACTAATATTATGCGATGTCCTGCCCGATGAAACGAGCGGGCTAACTGTAAGGCTTTAGTCATTTTGCCGCCACTGATTAATATAGTCTTAGGGTTAACCGCTGTAGGTCTAGGGCGCAACGGCTTAAGTAAGCCTGCTCTGATCAGGGCGATTGTGGTCAAAGTAAGATTCAGGGGTAGTGCTAATAGCAGCAAAATTAAAGTTGCCGCAGTTTTTACAAAAGTCTGCAGCTGATTAGGGTTGAGGTCATTGAAAACCATTGACAAAAACCATTTCATAGAACTCACTAAGGAATGTCAAAAATTTCCTACGCCACTACAACTATGGCGTAGGAACAGAGCTTAGCTTCGGCGGATTAAAGTTAGGCCATCTCTCAGGGGTAGCAAAACTTGCTCTATGCGAGCGTCGTTTACCACTGCTTGATTAAATGCAGCGATGGCACGCCCATTAGCTGTTGTTTCACCTTTGAGGTATGGCTGCCCCTGCATCAAAGTATTATCGACACAAATCAGGCCATTCTTCGCTAACAAAGAACTATCCAGCAGGATATTTAGATAGTCTAAATACCCTGCTTTATCCGCATCAATGAAGACCAAATCAAATGTCTCACCCGCATCGGCTAAATGTCTCAATGTAACCAACGCTGGCGCAACTTTAACGAGAATTTTGTGACCCTCGGTAGACTGCTCAAAACATCTCTGGGCGAATGCGGCTGCGAAGGGATCAACTTCACAGGCTACAAGCAACCCGTCAGGAGGTAAAGCCTCAGCCATCGCCAGTGCTGAGTATCCGGTGAACATGCCGATTTCTAGCACACGCTTCGCTTGCGTCAGATGCACAAAAAACTTGAGAACCTGACCTTCCACATGTCCTGATAGCATCTCCGGCTCTAATGGCTGCACTGTCTCACCAGCGGCTGAGCGTTGTTGCCAGTCTTCCGTTTGGGTGCGTTGCGCGAGAGCTGCTAGAGCTGCTGATTCTGGTGTTGTGCAGATGCTGATGTAGGGATCTAATCCTCTGGCCAATTCCCAAGCTCGATGGAGTTCAGATTTGACTTCAATATTCACATCATCTAAAGCATCTATCTGCCTAGTAAGTAACTCTAGCTTTGCCGCTAAAATTCCTACGGGTGTCACGGGCCTGGTCATACTTGTACTCCACCAGCAAGCGGGGCATTACTGGAAAGATACATGTCTTGTCCGTCACCTGCTCGTGGATAACGACGGCAAATTTCTTTGTGCGTCGTGAGGTATCGATCCAAATCCAAGCGGGTTAGATCATTCATAAAATGGCAACTGCCAATGGGCATCGGCACGGCTGCGCGAACTAAGCCATCTCGTGTTCTGCTGATCGACTCTGTTGCTTTCCACAACAGTTCAGAGGTCAGATAAGGGCTATCGAGGGCTAATCCGATGCGACTCATTAGAGTTAAGATACGGTCACGATCAGCAATAGAAATGTAACCCCGTTGCTGAGCGATTGTGGCTGAAAATGCCATATCAATATTGACACTGTGACCATGAAACATTGGCATGTCCGGGGTCAGTTCTAAGGTAGGACTCCAAGTATGACCGTAGGCGATGACCCGATCAAGGTCTAACTCATGGAGGTTAGGCACCTCTAAGCTCAGCATGGTCTTGATAGCGTCATAAGTTAACCTATGCGCCACTTGCCGCAATTCAGGTGTCCCATTCAAATGACCAAATCGAGTCTTGAGTAATGCCTCACCATGCTTTTCTAGCAAACTAAAGATTTCGCCATTAGCAACCACAGCAATTTTGATAAGCTCTGCCATGCCATTGCGTACTTGCTCAATGGGCAGCGTCTTCAAAAAAGAGAAGTCTAAAATTACCTGCTGTGAGGCATGATAAGCACCCAAGCGATTTTTCAGCTTACCGTGATTCACTGCAACTTTAATTGCCACACTAGCATCGATCAATCCAATCAGCGTAGTCGGTATGCGGATGTAGTTGGTGCGACGACGGTAAGTGGCACAGGCAAAACCAGCAACGTCCGTTGTCAAACCGCCACCCACTACCAGTACAGGCTCCTTGCGCACAAGCCCAAAATCAGCAAATGCATCAATAATTTGCTCAAAAGTTCGTAGTGTTTTGTCTGTCTCTTTGATCGTAACTGGAAAAATCTTTAGATCGATTTGGTGATACTTAAAGTAAGCCTGAATCTGCTCACCATACAAACCATAAACCGTGGCATCAATGACCATCAAGCAGCGCCCAAAAGGGTGATAATTGTCAGCAACTTCAGAATTCTCGATTGCGAAGGCTCCCTCTACATAAAGCAAACTGAAGTCAATCTTCTCGTATCCCTCCACATGAAAAGCTGTTTCTGTAGCTCTAAAAGCTGCCTGAACGTTAGTCATGAGTCTTTCCCAATAGCCTGACGTTACATAGCTTAACAACTTTCTCATTTAATTGGGTATATCTGGAGTAGCAATAATCCTGCTGATCTTGCAAAATTTACATGAACTTCTCCATTTACCTAGCTTCTTGCGAGAATTTTCAGATGCGAAATGCTTAACTGTTCGTCTTCAGACTCCAAGCTACTAAGATGATCAGGCTCAGCTACACTAGCGATAAGACCACGATATAGCACACGTTCCCCGATCACCTTAGAATGATCAGCGCGGTGCATCGTACAGCGATTATCCCAAATCACAACATCGCCTTTTTGCCAGCAATGTCGATAAAGTCTATCAGAACGAATCGAATGCTCATAGAGCGCGCAAATTACCCGCTGACTTTCTTCTAAATTAAATCCTTGAATAAGCTGACACCGCTCTGGTGTTGACAAAAAAAGTGCAATCTTGCCTGAAACTGGATGTCGCTGAAATAAAGGATGCCAAGCCTGACTTTCGTGCGTGTTGTCTATTTTCACGCTAGAAGCGACATGAAGCACAGTGGCATTTGATAATTTCTCTTTTAGTTGCGTAGGCAAAGTTTCAAAGGCACCGTATTGATTAGAAAATAAAGTGTCACCCCCAAATTCAGGTAGTGAAATAGACTTTAGTGCTGTGTAAGCAGGAGGCTGAGCTACATAACTCGTGTCAGTGTGAAAAACGCTTCTAGGCGGTCGATCCCGCCCTACATTCGTCACAAGGTTTAACAAAGGCTGATGCGGAACAGGCGTTTCACCTGCCGTAAACATGAGCGATCCTAAACACTTAAGAAAGCCTACAAATTTAGTATCATCCAGAGATTGGTGACGTATGATCACAACGCCATGATGGGCTAGTAAATCTTTGAGGCGCAGAATAGTCTTCTCCCCCGCCTCGCTCATATTAATTCCTGTTATCTCAACGCCAAACGGCGTAAGGTTCTGAAGCGTGAAAGCCATACTTGACTCCTATGAATGATTTTGGAGAACCTCTTGTAACTGTTCAAAATCCAAATGATTTACGAGAAGACTAGCACTCTCGAAATTATGATGTACTGTATTCGCGTCTGGAAAAGCAACACAGCTTAATCCGGCTGCCTGTGCGGCTTTTAGCCCATCAAGATTATTTTCAATAGCGATACAATCATTCGGCCTTTGTGATAACTTTGTCAAAGCAAAATCATAGGCATCTTGGGCAGGCTTAGAGTTTTTTACGTCAGATCCGCTAACCACTAAGTCAAAAACACTAACATCGAGATTTCCGTGCAAAGCCCCAATAATGGAATCAACATTTTGTTTAGATGTGGTGGTTACCCATGCCAGCTTAAGCCCTTTTTGTTTTGCCTGCTGTATCACTTCAACTACCCCAGAGCGAGGCTCTAAGCTATCTCTAAGCAAATCCTCTTGAAAGATTTCAGATTTTGAACGGTGGATAGCTTTTGCGTCAACTGATCTCCCCATCGCTTTCGCGTAGTCATCAATACGCTGCCAACCGCCACTTTTTTCTAGAAGGGTCATATACTCGTCTCTTGACCAATTCCAGTCGAGATTGTGAAGCACGAAGGCTTTGTTAAACGCCTCTCTCTGAAGCTCAGATGTATCAGCGATAGTGCCGATGGATCCAAAAAAGATAGCTGACATTTTCATTCTCTCTTAGTTAGATAAATCAAAATTATATATTATCTGAGGTGCGCAATGAACCTTTTATCTCTGGCTGATACTTACTTCTGAATTACACCAGCATACAAACAAGCGGTAGTTGAGAGTGAAAGTACAAAGCTTTTCGAGAGTGTACTGTATTCAATTAGCAAAATCAGAAAATCTCGGATGTTGCTGAATGACACTCAGGGGTTTTTGAATAATTCAATCTATTAAGATTGTCTAAAAAGAGGTGATCGCAGAAAAGTTAAATTAAGCGACTGTGGTTAGATAGCCGCTTAGCAGGGTCATGTGCGTCAACCCCTGTATGACTACTCTAATGAACCTCATTACAGCGGTTTTCCGTTCCACTGCCCTCATACCCCTAGTAGCTGTAACGACCTGCAATAGTAAAGGGTCAAATTTGACACTCCCTGGCGTGAACGCACGGGGATTTTTGATTCCATGAGTTAGGTGACGCTCGGAGGCAAACATTATCTTGTCAACACGCCAAAATCCTCAGAAAATTCTTACCGCACTTTAATTTCCGAATTCTGAAGTGACCCCCACTTTAGCCTACTAATACATACAAAAATTTGTATAGTTTAAACATGGTTGGTTACCAGCCCGTCGAGTTCCGAGGCAGTTCCCTTGATGACCTTCGCAACTGTCCACTTGCGCTCAAGCGGGAGGCAGGTCATCAGCTCTACTTGGTGCAGAATGGTCAAGAACCGGACAACTGGAAACCCATGAGCTGTGGGTCAAGGTGTGAGTGAGATTCGGATTCGGGACGATGCCGGGGCATTCCGGGTTCTTTATATTACCAAGTTTGCCAATGCTGTCTAGGTGCTTCACTGTTTTCTGAAGAAGACTCAGAAGACCAACAAGGTAGATTGGGACTTGGTTACCCAACCGTTACCGCGACTTGTTGAAGGAGATAAACCAATGAGCAACCAAAAATTTGAGAGTATCTGGGATGCCATTGAGGACACTCCAGAAGCAGCAGAAAATATGAAACTGCGTTCGGTCTTGATGATGGAATTTAAAAAATACCTCATCCGTACCGAAATGAGTCAGGTGCAGGCGGCTAAGCTGTTTGGCGTGACCCAGCCCCGCGTGTCTGATCTGTTACGCGGCAAGGTCAATTTATTCAGCCTTGATGCTTTGGTAAATACGGCGACAGCCGCCGGACTTCACATCGAAATTCGCATACTAGACACCGCTTATACTCTTTCCGTTTGATTAGCAGGTTTTTGTTCTGGGCCACCAGTGGTAGAACAAGTATCTCTTGAGCAACTCGGTCTGCTTTGATAAACTACGACATCGTTGCTCTAATCGCTCTTCCACTTCTTCAATC
>JBBRQP010000109.1:0-8576 GCA_038226175.1 Gloeobacterales cyanobacterium | reverse complement strand
ATTGCGGTGCCTACGTTCCGAAGATGCTAGCTGATAGGTGGCATTCTTGCCCTGACTGCGGCCTAGAGCTTGACCGAGATGTAAATGCTGCTATCAACATCAGAAATATTGCCGTGGGACGCACGGTGATTAAAGCTCAGGAACGCCCTATGCAATAGCAGGGTTCACTGGGAAGCCCGCGTTGTATGCGTAGCATCAACGTCGGGAGTCGTCACAAACCACTCTCGCAGGTCGCAGCTATCTTAAACTTATCCAAGACTCCAATCCGAGGGGTGGCATGTGGGACTTATTTACCTTGCTCTACCCAGTGTCGAAATGTCTAAGCAGCGCGTTGCCGAGCGGGTCGTCCATGGCGGTCATGATATTCCCCTCACCGATATTGAACGACGCTTTCCCCGCAGTCTGTACAACTTGCTCTATGAGTTCAGCTATGCTGTAAATCGCACCCAATGTTTTATGAACGACGGCAACGCCCCTCAGCTAATATTTGAACAGCAGGGCGAAACCCGCACCATCTTTAACCCCGAACGATTCGAGCAATTAAGCAAGGAGGCAGAACAATGACCCCCATTCCCGCAGATACTCAAAGAACTCTGGAAGCACTCCAAAAAGTAGTCACAGACACCTTAGAACGCAAGCGTAGCCTGGGTCACTATGCTGTCATCTGGCATGATGGTAAGCCTGTAGCCATTGGTGAAGATGCCCCAAGTAACTATAGCAAAGACCAACACGGGGCAGTCTGACATTGCGCTCAGCCAAGTTACAGAAAACATATGTTTACAGCAAAATCTAGTTTATCGACTCTTAGATGATTATTTCTCACTGCTTGCCCTAACTGCTAATGATATAAAGTTAAACCCACCACTTGACAATTATGATCGCTGGTTGGCACAAGCAATTTAGATAGAGGCGTTGGTACCCACAAACAGGCTAGGGTGAACTATCTGGAGGAGACGATTTATGACTGAAAAATCCCACATCTCACCTTGGTTAACGAGCCTATTACGGCCTTTGCATACCTCCTTTATGCCTACTTATTTTCAGCTGACGATCCATGGTCAAGAACATATTCCCCAGATCGGCCCGATCATTTTGGCTCCGGTACATCGTTCGCGCTGGGATGCGCTAATGATTCATTTACTAACCCCGCGTCTGCCGCACTTTATGACCTCCAAAAATGAGTTTGTGGGGGCGCAAAGATGGTTTATGGAAAATCTCGGTGCTTTTGCGATCAATGCCGAACGACCCAACGCCTCAGCGGTTAGATATTGTCAAGAATTGATGCGCGACCAAGAAGCGATTGTGGTCTTTCCTGAGGGTGGCCTGCATTATTTTGAGCCCAATCAGGTGTATCCGCTCAAACCCGGTGTAGCTTGGCTAGCTCTCAATTGTCAGCGTGAGTTACCAGACCAGCCCGTCGAAATTATTCCGATTCGTTTTATCTATGGGGATAAGATTTTACGGTTTCGCAGTAAGGTGACGATTCAGATTTTGCCGCCGCTTGTGGTCAAAGATTATCTGGCACTACCCGCCAAAACCGCGATTGCCCAGTTGACGGCGGATTTGCAAAAAGCCTTAGGTGATACGGTCAATGAGGATCAAACGCCAGCGGTCGTGGCATGATAGCCATAGTGTTTGCGGGTGGATGACATGAATTTGCAAGACCATATCCGCGCTGTCCCAGATTTTCCTAAGCCAGGGGTACTATTTCGAGATATTACGCCGCTGTTGGCTAATCCGCTGGCTTGGGCGCAAACGGTTGAGCAATTGGCGGCTGCGGTAGAAACTTGGCAACCCGATTACATTGTCGGCATCGAGTCGAGAGGATTTATCCTAGCGGCTCCCGTGGCAGCAGCCTTAGGAGCAGGCTTAGTCTTGGTGCGCAAACCCCAAAAATTACCCTGCGCCGTTTATCAACAAGACTATGCCTTGGAATATGGCACCGATAGCTTAGAGATTCATCAGGATTGTTTTAGTGGCAAACCCAGTGGGCGGGTGGTGATACTCGATGATGTGATTGCCACAGGGGGTACTGCTCAGGCGGCAGCTCAGTTAGTCACCCAAGCTGGCGGCACACTCGTTGGCTTCTGTTTTTTGATTGAGTTGAGTTTTTTGGCGGGTCAGCAACAGTTGGCGATGGGCATTCCAGTTAAGAGTTTGGTGACTTACTGACTAAATTTAGGACTTCAGCTATGGACTCAGCGACCCTAAAGCAAATTATCGACATGGAGATGGCCTGTACCGCAGTATGTTGTCAGGTCAAAACTTTTTCTTGGGGATTAGCTTATTTTAATCCGACTAACGCGCAGCACTATGACGCCAATAGTGCGCACAGTATTTGTACCACTGACCCGGCTGCAACCATTCGTGAAATTATTGACTTCTATCGCGCACAAGGATTATTACCTCGGGTTCGTGTAAATAGCTTGACCGAACCGCATGACTTGGTAAGTTGGCTGGAAAATTATGGCTTTTGGTGTACACCTTTTATCAAACGGGTGCTCTTTTGGGATGGCACTATGCCTGTAGCCCAAGACTCAGATATCTTGATTAGACCAGCCACAGCAAGCGATCAAGAAACCCTAGCCTATATTATTGCTAAGGCTAATAGTTACCAAGTAGCGTGGATTGATCGGTATGTGGGTTATGAATTAGCTTCCTCGCAGGTGCATTATTTTTTGGCCTATTGGCAAGGGGAACCTGTGGCCTGCATTGCTTATATGGAGTTTCCGCTGGCTGGATTTATTATTGATGTGGCGACCTTGCCGGATTATCAACGGCGTGGTTTAGCCACAGCCATGGTGACCTATGTTCAGCAATTAACCGCAAAACCATTATTTCTTGAAGTGATCCGCGCTAATGCCGAACGTATTTATAACCGAGCCGGATTTCGCTATTTGGGTCAGATCCAGGAGACAGTTTGCTTTTTGCATGAAAAATAAAAGATTTTTGGCAAAAATTAGCGATAAAAAACTAAATATAGGGTTTAGGGCTTGACCTAGGGACAACAAATTTTTACAGTTGCTCTTATGCAAAAAAAACGCGCCACGATTGCTCCCCTGCGGAGTCTACCTGGGGGAAAGCGCCGCCGCTCTCAACGCTCATTGACCCGTTTACGTTTTTTTGTGGTGGGATCGGTGCTGAGTATCCTTGCCTTAGCTTGGTGGCTTTGGCAACCCCAGTTGGTGCCGCAAACAGTCTTTGGACCTCCAAGTGAGCGAGCTGAATCTGAACCGTTAGCCTTAAAGACAGCAGACACAGTGTTAACGAAACGATTAGAGCAGCTTAGTAATCAACCTAATTTACGTACTGGCATCTTTGCCTTAGAGTTACAAAAAGGTTTGTATATCACCAGCCAAGATCAAGCTACGTTTTCCTCCGCTAGCACGATCAAATTGCCGATTTTACTCGCCCTGTTACAAGACATTGAGCGTGGGCTTGTGCAGTGGGATGAGCCTCTGACCTTGACCAAAGCGGTCAAAGTGCCAGGGTCAGGTTTTTTGCAATATCGACCCCTAGGCACCAAATTGCGCCTCTGGGAAGTGACTAATTTTATGATTACCGAAAGTGACAACACGGCAACCGAAATGCTGATTGCGCGTTTAGGCGGTCGTGAGCGGTTAAATGGCTGTTTTAGTTGGTGGGGATTACAGCAAACGGTTCTGCGCGCCCCGTTACCAGATATCAAAGGCCAAAATACGACCAGTCCTAAAGATTTAGCTGTAACATTAAATTTTTTGGAGCAAGGTAAGGGCATCTCTAGTTGGAATCGTGACCGCGCGTTTGATCTACTATCTCGGGTCAAAAATCGTAATTTTTTACCTATGGGTCTGAATAAAGTTGAGCCGTTAGCTCATATTGCGCATAAAACTGGCACGATTGGCATCTCTATCGGCGATGCAGCACTGATTGACCTACCCAACGGCAAACGCTATCTGCTCGTTGTGATGATTGAACGCCCCCGTGAAGACCAACGCGCTGTCAAACTGATTCAAGATATCTCAACGCAGGTCGCTCAGTCTTGGTCATCTAAGGTAGCGGTTATACCCACTACTCGTTTGGTTACGCCCCAGCCCTAGTCGCTCAAAGCCGCGCGCAGTTTAGCTAAGGCTGGGATTTCTGGCGTAAAGAAATATTTGACAGGAACCACAGAAATATTGGTGCAACTCAGAAAACGCAGTTTGGTCACAGCCGGATAGAGTTGTTTTTCTGTGACGACGAGATTGATTTGCTTACCTTCGGCTTGCAGGCTCAGACCCAGGGTGTGCAGGATTGTGATGGCATCTTGTGTCAAAGGTGCCGTGGCGGTCGCCGTAATCATTGAGTAAGAACCCGCGCGCAAATAACTTTCTAGGCGATCAACGAGTTCGGTCACTTGCGGCATCTTCTCTTGGGCAACCTGACGATGGGCAATCAAACAAGCCTGGGATGAAAAAATTGCTGGATAGATCGGGCGTAAACCATTGGCCCGTAGCGTGTTACCCGTTGTGACGGTATCGGCAATCAGGTCAGCACCGCCCAATTTCGGAGCAATTTCGGTCGCGCCATCCGAAGGCACCAATAAAAAATGACTCAAGCCCTGTTGTTCAAGAAAGCGCGTGGTCAGATGATTAAATTTGGTAGCGATGCGCAGGGGACGGCCTTGTTTGCGCCAACGCAAGCTCAAATCCACAAGGTCATGGACATGGGTGACATCAATCCAGTTTTGGGGAACAGCTAGCACCAAGTCCGCTTTGCCAAAACCCAGATTTTCAATTAAGACCACCAAATCTTTGGTTTGAGGGGCACGTTCCTCAACTAAATCTAAGCCTGTAATACCCAGATCAACGGTTTGATCCTCAACTTTTAGGGGAATCTCCGTTGGGCGTTGGTAGAGAATATCCGTATCGCTAAGTCGCGGAAGTTTGGCTTCGTAGCTGCGTTCAGCGGCTTGGCTGACGGGTAGACCACAGTTTTTGAGCAGGGCGAGCGTGGATTCGTAGAGGGTGCCTTTACTTGGTAAGGCTACACGCAAGGGATTTAGGGACATAGAGCCTCTTTCAAAACAGGGAAAAGTTCAAGGGGAGGCAGGGCACAGGGCGTACCCTCACTGGGATAAAAGGTAGCAATTTGATCACCAAAAACAACCGCTTTAGTGGGCGCTAGCGGTACACCCAACTGCGGCTGCACCAAAACCGCTAAGCCTAGATCCCGTAACTGAGCCGCCCAACTCAGACACAGCGCGTAGTGGGATTGGTCAACTGGATACAAAATCAAAGGCGGCTCAATTGCTGTCAATTCCTGCTCAGCCAAGACCTGAGAAATTGCCTCTAGGTTATAAGAAAACCCTACCATCGGACAATCTACCGTCGATCCCAGACTGCGCAGCAAACCGTCATAACGTCCGCCGCCACCCAACAACACACCCTGATAGCGCAGCTCGAAAATCAGGCCACT
Source organism: Gloeobacterales cyanobacterium (assembly GCA_038226175.1). Taxonomy (GTDB): domain Bacteria; phylum Cyanobacteriota; class Cyanobacteriia; order Gloeobacterales; family Anthocerotibacteraceae; genus JBBRQP01. The sequence continues at coordinate 3,140 of JBBRQP010000109.1, read as the reverse complement.
GTAGTACTGCAACGTCCGCCCAAAACCAAAATCAAGCTGAATATCAGTAGCTGACAAACCTGCTGCTGCCAAATATTTGAGCAAGTCGCGCAGACGTTCGTGGGTCGTCAAGGGCAAGTTATGCTCTGCAAAAAAGTGTTCTAACTTAGAGAGTACAAGCTCGGCTGATCCCTGCAGAGTGACTAATTGCTGGACAGTTTCGATAAAGCGACGGACTTCAGACTGATGGGTTTCGCGGTCAAGTTTGGCGACCAGACGTTGTACCATTTCTTCCATATCCCGCGCCCCTTCCGTGGCAACTTGCAGCATTTCGAGTAAGCCTGTCAGCAGGATACGGCTTTGGTCAGAGCCAAGTTGCGCTAACAATTGTGCTAATTCTTTTTGACGGGCTGAGAGGGTTTCTTCGGTGGCAATTAGTCCTAACTCGGTCAAGCGGCGCGTCAGAGCCTCAATCGTCGGCAACTCACGCCCAAGATTGCTATAACTCTCGATCACAAAATCCTGATAACGCGGGTCGGTAATCCATTGTGCCATGGTGAGTACAGGTTCCATATGCCCGAGAACCAGCTCAATTTGTGTCAAACCTAATTCCCGTAAGCCCGTCCAAGCCAGCTGAATACACTCGGCTTCAGCTAATTCCCCTGATTGACCGAGCAATTCAACGCCAATTTGTGTTAACTGTTCGCTACCTTGGCGGAAAACGGCACCGCAGTAGTGCAACCGCAGGGGTAAATCTACTATCCCCAAACTCGGCAATAGAGAACGCACCACCGAAGCGGTAATCTCTGGGCGTAAGCACCATTCTTGTCCGGCGCGATCCTGTAGCAAATAAAGCCAACGCCGCACGCCCTGTCCGGTTTTACGCAAATGCAGTGTCACATCTTCGAGAATGGGCAGCTCAACGCCCTGATAGCCGTAGCTTTCAAAGTGTTGGGCTAATTTTTCTTTGACCCGTTGGCGCGGGTAATAGCTTTGGGGTAAATAATCCACCACGAGGTCAGGCCAGAGGGTTGCTTTGTGATCCTACCAAAGAGCTGTCCCCATGCCTCATAAATGGCTGCTGAGTGGTGTGTCCTACGCCGTGTTGCGGATTAACTCAGGAGGGATTTACGAGCAAATTTACATAAACCTAATTCTACTTTACAGAATATTGAAAAATAAATAGGCGTATGACCGTATTTTCGGGGTCATCTCAGAAAATCCTTAAGGCTCCTGTAGCTGCACCCTTTTTCCACATCCCCACAAAAACAATGTCGATGATTTTGGCATCAAATATCAGCGCGCTAATATACACTGGCTTCAGTGGTTGTAGCTAGGTTATGTTTATCCGAGTATTCGTGTTCTGGCTAATGCTTACTGGACTGGTAATCGCTCCGAGTCGCATCATGGCGCAAACGCCTCCCGTTTCCCCATTGCAATTAAGCACCGAGCAACTCGCTTGTATTGACCGCAAAGTTCAGGGCAGTGAGGAGTTTCGTGCAAAATCGGAACCGAACGCCCAAGGCGAGTACCTGATCGATCTGGGCGCAGGTGAAGCACAGGAAGGGAACTGGTGGCGTGCCCGCCAGTGCCGCCCCAACGAACAGGGGGCGCGCGGCGCCAATAAACTAGCCCCGAGTCTTGCTCCCAATGTACCTTCTTTATTGTTTGCGCTTTTCGACAACTCAAGCCATCGAACTTTTTTTCAGACTGGCTACTGCAAGAGTTCGCCATTACACGCCGATGCCTTTTTGACCGAGGATCAAGCGGTGATCGCCTGTGCCCGTGCGCTATCTCAATCCTCCGACCCCCAGGCTAAGCCATGAAAAGAACGTTGTTGATGTTGATACTGTCTGTCGTGCTGAGTATGTCCTTTCCGCTATTGGGCGCAGAGATCGATTCCGAGAGCAAGAGCAACACAGAAATTTATAAATTGTGTCTGGTGCAACGACCTGGAGAAGTGCAATGGGTTCGCATCGAAAAAACAGGGGCATCCCTAAAATTTGTGCCGACTTCCCAGCAGGATGGTAACTGGTTCGACCATCCCGCGACAAAGGTAAGTGTATTGCCACGTCAGTGCCCAGTAACCCGTTTGCCCCTCGAAAAACTCCAGTCTCAGATGACGGCCTTCAAGCAAAAATCGATTAGTGCTGAGCAATATGACCAGTCTAAGCGAGACTTTTTGGCAGAGCTATCAGTTCCTCAATTGGCAACTTGTACTGTTTCCGGGGTGGACTCAGTCGTTCTCCCTGAAGGAACAGACTTCGCCAAAGGGGCGCGGATTACCCTCGATTTTGTTCAGGTCAATAAGCTCTGGACTTTAACTTTTGAGCTGATGCCAAAGGCGGATAAGCTCGCAGTGCGGGTACTCTCAACTTGGCCATAGACAGAAAAAATACTGCTGGAGACCAATCGTGCGACGCATATTATTGATGGTGATACTACTGCTCATAGTCTTGCCAGTCCAATCGCAAACTAAGAGTGTCAAAGCCCAGGTAAGCGGTGGTCTGCTCGGGATCGGTGTTGATTATGTTCGCCTCGACACTGATGGTTCGCAGGTAAAAGTGACCCACACGACGCAGACTGGTCGTCAGATTTTATTTATACCGATCTCTGAATGGGCTGATCATCCGGTGGTCAGCGTCCTCTTCCGGCCAGATGGATGTCCATATCTTCAAGGTGCTGGAGCGGAGCGCAGAGTCACCCTAAAGTCTGCCTTGGATCAGGGTTTGATCACTGCTGCTGAGTATACCGAGGGTGAAAATTCAATCCACAGAAGTGCTGGGGAGTCTGGTCGCCTCGAATGCCTTATCCTCGGAACTAACACTGTCACGCTTCCATCAGGTGTCAACCTGAGCCAGGGAACCTGGACAATCCTCTACCAACTCAACGAAGCAAGCCGCCAATATCTGACTTTTCGGGTGCCTCTGACGGAAGATACAAATATTGAGAAAGAAGTGCTCAAGAATTCTGCAGTTGCTAAAACACCTAAAATAAAACCATGAAAGCTCCTTACAGAGCCTAGTAGGCAGCCACAAGTAGGTTGACGAATAAAAAATGAGGAAAAATGAGGGTATACCGAATACAGCCACAGGGGTACCCGTGCAGAAAAAATACGTTGTCCAGCTGTCTGAACCAGAAAGACAAGATCTGCTAGCTAT
>JBBRQP010000108.1:0-8903 GCA_038226175.1 Gloeobacterales cyanobacterium | reverse complement strand
CCGAACTGATTTATGTATTTGTCAATGGGCCAACTGGCTTAGATAATCCCCATCGCCAAGGTCTTTATAGTGCTCTGACCGATGGTCGTGGACCGATTAATGTTTTGGGGGGTATTGCCACACTCAATTTGGATTACAGCCCCCTATGGCGATTTTTTCCGGCGGTGTGGACAGAGCAAGCCGTTGCCAAAGGCTATCGTGCTCGGATGAGTGATGCGGTACACATCGAAGACATGGCAGCCAAAGGTTTCATCACGTCTCTGGATGGCGGCAAACTGCGGGCAGTGGGTTTTGTGGTCAATTGCCCGGTAGTCATCGGGTTAATTAAGGCGCAGCTTTTGTGCCCTTGTTTTTATATGGACAGGGCACGAGCAGTTTAGGTATTGGCTGGGGCTGTAGGTACATTTTTGTTGCCACGCCGGGTCAAGGTATTAAAGAGCATTTGACCAATGGCTTTGACAAGACTGCCTTCGAGTTCCTGAAACATTTTCATGTTGTATTGGAAGGAGATATTCGCTTCTTTGACGATAGCTGTCACCTGTTCGGCAGTGAGCGGTAAGTTATTGAGCGCTTGACGGTAGTTTGCTTTGAAGACTTTTTCGTCAGCAATTGACTCAAACCGATAAAACGCTGTGCCTTGACCATCCTGAAGATTCATGCCCCGTTCGGCAATGCCTTTGAGAATTTGACCACCTGACAAATCTCCCATATAGCGGGTGTAGCAATGGGCAATCAATAATATCGGGTCGGTTTGAGATAACTGCTTGATGCGGTGCATATAGGCTTGACATGCCGTCGAAGGCGTAATCTGCCGTTGCCAATCAGCACCATAATAAAATACCAAATCCTGCTCCAGACTATGAGTACGAAATAACACAGGCAGATAAATAGGCTGAATTGCAGGATGCTGACGATGCTCACTGAGGGATTCTTCTAGGGTACGGTAGACAAAATAAAAGTTAGCCAGCAACTTACGATAAGAATTTTTCTCCACCACACCCTTGAGAAAACATTTGATAAAATCAGCACTCTCAGCTAGGGTATGCGCCTGACTTGTACCCTCGCGCAATTGTAAAGCCAAATCCGTCACGTCCGCCTCCTAAACAACTACCTAAGTCTCCTTTTGTTAGGTTAGGCGATTTTTGCGTAACGGAGTATTAAAAAAGATTAACTCCTAGCGGCTAGTGGGGGTGGGCAATTTGGGAGCTTCGCTTTCGAGGTCAGGACGGGGGCGCTCAGGCAGTACCATCGGCAGATCTCCAGACTCCGTGCGGTCTGGCACAAATTCGCGCCGTGCCAAAATAATTGCACCCACTAGAGCCACTAAGAGCAAGATAGAAATCACCTCAAAGGGCAATAAATAGTTGCTAAAAAACTGAATCCCTAGTTGTAGGGTTGAATTCTCAATGGGTTTTTCGGTGGAGAGTTTCCAAGAAACTTGATTGATCGCACTGAGCAGCAATACAAAAATACTAAAACAAACCCCTAGACCCACTAAGCTGCGTACATTGCGTTTATCCGCTGCTTGATCCGGGGCGCTCCGGTTAACTAACATGATCGCAAACAATAACAAGACATTGACCGCGCCGACATAGATTAAAATTTGCGCCGCAGCTACAAAATCCGCATTGAGTAGGACATACATACCTGCCATAGCCGTAAAAACGCCACCCAAGAGGAAGGCTGCATAAATCATACTCGGAGCGAGTACAACCCCGAGTGCGCCACCCAACACCATCACTGTCAACACCACAAAGGCAACTAACCGTACACCAGCACCAAGTTCCAAGGTCTATGCTCCTTCTGTAGGGGTTTTGGGCAAAGATTCAAGAATTTCTGTGGGTGATAGACCCGCTCTGCGTCCCGTATTACCATGTTTTTCGGCATATTCGGAGCCGTTGATTTCACCTTTGGGTAAGTAGGCAAATTCACGTTGGGGTTTGACCATCGGGTCATCGATCATGCGCACAGGTAGTCTTCCCATAGCCACATCATCAAAATTTAATTCGTGACGATCATAGGCAGCGAGTTCGTATTCTTCGGTCATCGATAGACAATTAGTTGGGCAGTATTCGACACAGTTACCACAAAAAATACACACCCCAAAATCAATGGAATAGGAGTCGAGTTCTTTTTTCTTGGTTGCTTTGTTAAAGTTCCAATCGACAACGGGTAAGTCAATCGGGCAAACCCGGACACAGACCTCACAGGAGATACATTTGGCTTGTTCAAAGTGAATGCGTCCACGATGACGCTCCGAGGGAATTAGTTTTTCGTATGGATATTGCACCACAATATTGTGACGCTGCATATGATTAAACACTAAGCCTAAGCCTTGACCTAGATACTTGGCGGAGTCCAAAACTTCTTTGGCATACCCGCCGATTTTGTTTAAAAACTTCATCGCTCATTCCCTAGCGCGTTGCCATCCCATTATACGCCCGAAATCTTCAATAACCGCGTGGGTCATAGTCTGCACCTAAGACATTGATATCAAAGCTAAATTTGATACTGATACTGCTATCAGCTCCTGCGGGCAAGGGTGGGAAAGGCGCGGCTTGTCTGACAGCATCCATAGCCGCTTGATCGGTGTCTGGGTTACCAGAACTACGCAAAACACGCAATTTGCTAAGGCGGCCTTTGGTATCGAGCATAAAGGATAATAGAGTTCGTTTTGAGTTATTCTCCTCAGGCGTGAGCCAATACCTGCGCACTTTACTTTGGATGCGATTCATATAGGGTCCGAAATTAACATCTTCACTGGCATCAATACCCTCACCAGATCCAGTTCGGTCAGGATTAAAAAGCGGATTATCCCCTTTTCCCCCTGTACCATCATTACTTTGCCTGGCACTCTTACTCAAAGGGCCGCCTAAGGCGCTAGAAGATGACCGACGGGTAGGGCGGGTATCATCATTTTGCGGTGTGGGATTGGAAGCTAAAGATTGTCCAAAATCACGACTTTTGCGGGTACGCGTCTCCGGTGGTGTTGTGCTAGATTCTGCGGTCACAGGTGAAGGTTTGGGCGTTGTCACAACCTGAGGCGACATCACCTTTGAGATGCGTTTGGGACGTGTTACGACGGGAGCTGACTGGATGCGACGTGGTTTTGGTGAAGGCTTGGGCGGCGTTGGTGCTTTTTCGACAACTGGTTGAGGTTTGGGTGTGGGCTTAGGACTAGAAGTACTAGCAGCTTTGCCAGCCGAAACCTGCTTTTTGGGATCAGCGGTTTTACCACCAGCTACTGAAGTCACCGCAGCAATACGTTTTCTGGGTTTAGTTAATTTTGTCTTGCCTTTATTGGAGTTTGGCTTATTAATAATCGTAAATTCAATAGGGGGGGCGACCTTGGGCTGAGTAGGCAACAAAAACGCTGGAATCGGTACACCCCAAATCCGTAGTAGAATCGCCATCAGCTGCAAAAAATATGCTAGAAAAACCGCTAGTCCAATAAATCCAAAGTGCGCCAGTATTGATGAAACCGCACCACCGGGCTGAATTTGAGGCTTAAAAGTTTCATCCTCGACCACCCGAGTTTGCGCCAGATAATCATGAAAGGCACGCCGCTCTGGATTCACTAAGGCATAGGCATAGCCCAGAAAAAAGAGAATTGAACTCAAAAATTGTCCGGGTAGATGCCGCAGTAAGATCGTGACAAAATCCGGTTGTTGACCATCTGTGGTGACAATTTTGAGACCCATCAGCTGTTTGCCGATAGTTTTGCCATTGACCGTTGCCAAAAAAAGATGATTGATACTAAAAAAAATAATAATGAGCAGTAAAGTCAACGGTAAGACATAAAAGAATTCGTCTAGCACCGCTGCTGCCGAAATCGCCACAAAACTAGGATTGAATTGAGGATTTTGAGCCTTGGCAATCACTTTAAAAGTTTGCCAGAGATTGGTAGGAAATAGCGTATGAGAAATACTCGTCACAACATCAAAAGGCTTGCCGCCTAACAGACTACGCACTGCAAAAAAGATGACAGCGACCGTCACCGCAAGTAAATAAGGCAAGACGATATTGACGGCTAGATCAATCGCCCAAGCCGCAAAACGAGACCACAGAGGCGCATCAATTAAGTCAGAATCTTTTTTGCTAGTCAGCGCGTCACTGTAGACTGCGTTTGCCATGGTGCTGCATTACCTTTGTTGAAGTTTAACCCACGATGTGGAGATCTTGCCAGATCACAACGTGCAATGAATTACAAAGAAACTGGCGGCGGCTGACAAATCGGACAAAAATGGCTTGACCTTCCTCCTAGACGTAGACGTTCGAGCAAGGTTCCACATGTAAGACAGGGTTTGTGATAACGACCGTAAACCTGTAATTGTCCCTGAAATTCTCCCTTAACGCCTTGCCCATTGACATAATCGCGCACTGTTGTGCCACCTGCGGCTACAGCCTGCGCCAAAACCTGCTGAATTACGATAACCAAAGTCTCAAGTTGGTTCATATCTAAGGCAGATGCCGGGGTTTGGGGATGAATTTTGGCCTCAAATAAACTTTCATCGGCATAAATATTACCTAGACCCGCCAAACAAGTCTGGTCAAGCAACGCTACTTTGATCGGTATTGAACGCCGGACAAACGCTTTTCTGAGCCGTTCACTGGTCAAATCTTCCGGCTCGGGGCCTAGCTTGGCTAAGGTCACGATCACCTGCTCCAGGACTTCTTGAGGCGCAACATACCATAATCGCCCAAAAGCACGGGCATCATGAAACTCAAGAGACTGTTCGTCATCTAGCTCGAACTTGGCTCTCAAATGAGGAGTTGCACGCTGATCCTCCGCTTTAGCTGTCACCAATCTGCCTGTCATCCGCAAATGAACGCCCAGCCAACCCTCATTAGCTAGACCTAAAAGTAAATATTTGCCCCGCCGCTCGGTTGTGTTGGCAAACCGTTGACCCACCAACTGCGTGCTAAATTCAGCTACAGTCGGGTGCGCCACAACCGATGGGCGATAGATATGCACATGTTTAATTAACCGCCCTGTGATGTGAGGCAGCAGACTGCGACGGACGGTTTCAACTTCGGGCAGTTCCGGCACTAGCCTACTTCTTCGAGTTCATCCAAGGAGAAGTTATTGGTGTTGAGATTGGAGTAATTAACCTTCTCAAAACGCACCGTCACCGGATAAATAACTTTGGGGCCTTTATCGACTGAAGCGACGGTTCCGAGGTCGTTATACCAGTATGACTCGGAACGGAGAATGCGGACTTGTGAACCCTTTTGGATGGCCATGACGGTGTCCTTAATAACCACGATGTCCCTTCAAAATACCATTGAGTTGGGCGCAAAGGGCTGCTCTTGATGTTAAAAAACTGTAATATAGATACAAGCCTGCGGCGTTGGTGACTGCCTCATTGTCCCGATCTATAACTTACGCGCACGGAAGATTAGGAGCAACAGTGGTGAGCAAGCTGACCTAGATGTCAGAAGCTCTAAAACTGTGACCGCGTTTTCCACCCTGGATTGCTTCAGGTCGCGAACATAGGTAAAACGGCGTTGCGGGTTACTTTTTTTTACTTAATTACACGTTGTTATTTGCGCGATCTAAGACATCAATTTTTTGTGTTTCTCACGCAACCCTGAAGACCCTGTCAAGGAACAAGTCTCCTACAGGGCCGGGTTATAGTAGAAAGGCAACCTTTGTCTGTATCTGTGTATCAGCCGCTTTTTTTGAAATATCGTCCCCAAAATTTTGCCCAATTGGTAGGACAAAAACCTATCGTTGATACCCTAAGTAATGCTTTGCGGACAGGGAAATTAGCGCATGCTTATTTATTTACGGGATCGCGCGGAACTGGCAAAACCTCAACAGCACGAATTTTAGCCAAATCCATCAACTGCCAAACTGGGGTTAGCCCTCAGCCCTGTGGAGTTTGTGATCTGTGTAAAGATATCACCCTGGGTTCAGCCCTTGATGTCATCGAAATTGACGCAGCGAGTAACACAGGCGTTGATAATATTCGGGAACTAATCGAACGGGCACAATTGGCTCCCGCTCGGGCTTTTTATAAAGTCTATATTATCGATGAAGTCCATATGCTCAGTTCGGCTGCCTTCAATGCCTTGCTCAAAACCCTCGAAGAACCACCGCAGAGGGTAATTTTCATCTTGGCAACAACCGATCCGCAACGGGTCTTACCAACGATTATTTCGCGTTGTCAGCGCTTTGATTTTAAGCGGATTCCCCTTGAGGCAATGACGGGTCATTTGCGTAAGATTGCTGAATTAGAGCAAATTGAGATCACCGCTGAGGCTCTGACCTTGGTGGCACAAATTGCTCAAGGTGGCCTGCGTGATGCCGAAAGTTTGCTAGATCAGTTGGGTCTGTTGGATGGAATGGTTCAAGTCACGCAGGTCTGGGATCTGGTCGGGTCGGTGCCAGAGCAAGATTTATTGCGTTTGCTCGAGGCGGTTTTGGCAGCAGATATCACAGCCGTGCTGACCCTGAGCCGTCATTTAATTGACCGGGGACGCGAACCAATTCAGGTCTTACAAGATTTAGTTGGTTTTTTGCGAGATGTACTCCTCGCCCAAGTCTCGCCTGAACAGCAAGAATGGGTGACCTTGACCCGTCCGACTTGGGAAAAACTAGTGAGCCTAGGACCCACCCTCAGCCAAGATCAGGTACTACGGATGCAAAATACGTTACGTGAAGCAGAACCGCTGATCAAACACAGTACCCAGCCACGTCTTTGGCTGGAGGTGACCTTACTAGAGCTGACCCGTACCCCCCCAAGTATTGCTGCTCCAATTGTTCAAGTGTCACCACCAATTGCACCACAACCTGTAGTTTTAGTCACACCCACACCACCGCCACCCGAACCAATAGTAGCTAGCCCCTCTGCTCGGCCACATCTGCAAGTGGTCGCACCACCGCCAGTACCTGTAAACGGCCAGCTCAAGGCTCAGTGGAATGACTTTATTAACGCAGTTCGCCCCACAGCTAAAGCGGTACTATCACAGGCATTTGTGTTGGAGGAGAGTAGCGAACGGATTATTTTTGGATTTGATAACGATTATTTTCTCAAAAAAGTTTTATTTGATCCCAAGAGTGGTCTACAACGCCGCGAGGCCGTCATTACCGCTGTAACTGGTTTTTTGGGTCGTACCCTCAAAGTTGAATTTAAATATGCAGAAACCGCAATTAATACACCGCCTACTACACCTCCATTGGCGGTAGCCGTCTCAACTCCGGTCGCAAAGAGTCTGGCACCTGCACCTGTCGCCGAGCCACCGCTGAGTGCCATTGACCAAGAACTCAATAACGCCGCGCGTTCGGTAGCAAGTTTTTTTAATGGCACGCTGATCACCGCGCCAGAGTCGGTCACGCTGCCCCCAGAATTAGCCGCCGAAGCAACCGATGATGCAGATGATTTTTGAAGTCTGCTTCTGGTTATACTAATGGGCGCTAGGAGAAGTAGAAAGATGGAACCACAGTTGATCATCCATGGCGGCGCAGGCTTAGCCCTAAGTGATGCCAGCCAAATCGCCACCGTGCAACATTCCTTGGCACAGATTGTCAAAGAAGTGCAAACTGCTCTACGTCAGGGCATGACGGCAACTGAGGCCACAGTGCTTGCGGTCACCCGTCTCGAAGATGACCCCCTTTATAATTCTGGAACTGGGTCTGTACTTCAGTCCGACGGTCAGGTGCGCATGAGTGCGGGCTTGATGGACGGTCACCGCGTTAGTTTTAGTGGCGTGATTAATGTATCGTGCGTCCAACACCCTATTCTTTTGGCTCAAGCCCTCCAGACCTCCCCAGACCGTGTTCTCTCAGAAACCGGTGCCAACTACTTAGCTCGTGAACTAGCGATTCCGCCCTATGATCCGATTACCCTCAAACGCTTAACCGAATGGGTCGAACAAAAGCAAACTGGCATCTTCCAGAATGCGGGTGCAGTCTCAATGGGCACAGTCGGTGCTGTGGCCTTAGATCAAGCAGGCCATATCAGTGCAGCGACTTCGACTGGCGGACGCGGCTTTGAGCGTAATGGGCGGGTCAGTGATTCGGCTCAACCTGCGGGTAATTACGCCAATAGCTGGGCTGGCGTTAGTTGCACGGGCATTGGCGAAGACATTATTGATGAAGGCGTCGCCGTGCGTATTGTGGTTCGAGTGACCGATGGCTTAAGTTTAGACGAAGCGTTGGATCGCACCATAAGCGAAGCAGCACAACGTAACCGCGATTATGGCGTGATTGCCTTGGCACATACTGGTCAGGTGAGTTGGCGCAAAAATACACCGATTTTACTTGCTGCCTATACCCAGGGCGACCAAGTAGCTTTTAGCTTCTGAGGGCTACAACCCTGTGGCAGAGCGGTGCAGCAACCTTACCCCATTGCTAGAATTTTCGGTGTAATAAATCACCGGACCACCAGTCAAAATCAGGACTTCTGGATCAAAACGTTTACCCGGAGTTGATGCACTCACCTGACGCGATAAAGGAGCCGCTGGGTCAATCGCTGCAATCCAGACATCAGCATCGGTCGAGCCATTGCCGCCTGCTGCTGCTGTAAAAAATATGTAGGATTTACCGTTATAAACAAATGGTTCGGGAGAATAATAATTGGGGCGATTAGGCGGTGCTGGGGCAATTGTATTGATCTTCTGCCAAGTGCCATTGATTTGACGATAGATATCTAAATGTTGACCCGTCGGATCGCCACTGGGTGGCCCTAGATCATCGACTAGGGCAAAGAAAACCAACTCATTATTAAATTCTGGGTCTTTCCACATCCAGGGTGTGTACTTGTTATACACTTTCCGCTTATAGAATAAGGTATGGTAAAGAACCTTAGTCTTGTGAACCACCTGAGTGTGGAAGAATTAGAAAAGCGCTACCGCCAAGCAACGGACGGGGTGGAACGCACCCACCTGCAAATTATTTG
>JBBRQP010000107.1:0-8967 GCA_038226175.1 Gloeobacterales cyanobacterium | reverse complement strand
GTGACGATTGAAGAAGTGGAAGAGCGATTAGAGCAACGATGTCGTAGTTTATCAAAGCAGACCGAGTTGCTCAAGAGATACTTGTTCTACCACTGGTGGCCCAGAACAAAAACCTGCTAATCAAACGGAAAGAGTATAAGATGACGTACAGGTAGAAGTACGTCATCTTGGCCGGTTCCATCAGTTTAGTGATATCCCAGCTCCAGAGCTGGTTTGGACCTGTAGCGAGTAACTCCGGTTTTTTGTAAGTGGGGTAGCGCAGTTGTTCACGTCGTTCCCGGACTTCTCCGGCATCGGACAGTATGCGGTACATGGTGCGGATGGAACATAAGTAAACCCCTTCATCGATTAGGGTTGCCCAGACTTCACGCACCGACTTGTCAACGAAACGCTCGCTGTGCAGCACGTCTAGCACCTGTTGACGTTGGGCAACGTCCAGAGAACGGAAGGAAGCAGGACGGGGTTTTGGTAAGAAGGCTTTGGGTTGGCGTTGGCGGTATACCGCAGCCCGACTTAACCCTACAGCCCGACACAAAACAGCAACAGGTACGGTTTTCCTAATAGATTCCAGCGTTTCCATCAGTCGTTGCCGGACGGAAGGGGTAATTCCAGCATCGAGGATATTTTTTTTTGCACCTCCAGGATGATTTCTGCCTGTTGCAGGCGTTTGGTCAGTCGGGCATTCTCCTTGCGTAAGCGTTCATTTTCCGCAGATAAAGGGTCGGGAGCAGGGCGACCACGTTTGTTGTCGGTGAGGGCTTCTTTTTCTGCTTGGCGGCGTTGGGCACGCCACTGGGCTAATTGAGAAGAGTAAAGTCCTTCGCGGCGCAGTAAAGCTCCAATTTGTCCAGGTTCTGTGCAAGCATCGGCTTGACGGAGAATATTGAGCTTAAACTCTGCCATCAGGGTACGACGGGTAGGTTTAGCTATGACTTCTGGATTAGGACGATGACCGTTGGTGGTGTGAAGCATGATGAGTGTTCTCCTGATATAGACAGTAATTGTTGTCGCTCAGGTGTCTCACTTTATATTGGCACACAGGGTTTTGGCCTCTAGTGGTCGGTCACTTAATTCTTGAAAGATCGCCAGCGCTTGCTGATAGTATTCCAGTCCTTTCTCAGGATGACCATATTGTTTAAAAAGGATAATCCCCTTGTTATAAAGTTCCTTTGCTTTCTGTTCTTGTTCTTGTCTGCGGTCAGTGGGTGCGCCTAAACCTTGCTGATAGTTATCATCTGGATTAGCCTGTACCATTAAAAATTGGTGTAATGGGGCAATTTGAGCGTAGACGGGCTCCTCACAAATAGTTAATAGGTCAGTAGAAAATAAGGTAAAGATGCTAAATATCAAAAAGGATCTGTAAACCATAAAAAAAAACTCCTCAGGACTGGCTTTTCATTGTTAAGATACCTGATCTAAGTCGGTGGGGCTAGGGGATAATTATTGCTCTGAGAAATTACAGAATTTCATTGTGACGACTTTCCACGTTGGTAGTGATGCTTAAGACCTTGGAAGGTTTTATAGTCCACATATCCCCAAGGCTTGAAGGGTGGTGGGGTTTCTAGTAATTTACTGAATTCGATATTAGCCAATTGCGCTTGCTTAGACGCTGCAAAGGCAAAGGCGAAATGATGATGCAGCTGTTGACTGATACGGGTTTTCTGGAAATTGGGGTAATTAGAAGATAATCGCCACGCCAGCTCAATCTCCTCTATTACGGAAGACTGTTGGAAATAGTTCTTAGCTCCTGCTTGTTCAGCCTCTACCCAAACTTCAATATGAGCTGCTGGGATAAGGGCGTACAGGAGACTGCCAAGTGGGGCAGACTGAGTCAGACTACGAGCAAATCCAAGCACTGCTTCTTGGCTCCCATACCATTTGGGGGAGAGTACATCAACCATACCTAAGGCTCCCGCCATGTGGTTGGGTTGAACTATTTGCAGTCTGCGCCAGTAGTCCTGAGCCATGTCATAGTCTTGCAATCCCTTAGCAGTTCTAATCAACCAATAGAGAGTTTCAGGATCGCCGCCTGTGATAAAAGCTCGTTCCAGATAGCTCTGGGCTTCAGCAAGAATCGCCCGAAATTCACGGAATTGCTGCTTACTGACATATTTAGCATCAGCGTAAGAACGTCTTTGCCAGCCTTCACATACTAAAGCCACACCAAAGAAAGTCATGAACACTGCCTCCCCCTCATAGTGGTCATGCATACGCCGTAGCCGCTGTAGTAACTGAGGATTGTCCTCAATGCCATTAAGTACCAAAGTCCGTTGATCAGATTCTAGTTCTAGATACAGACTCTGACATTTAGGCCAATTCTGCTGATGGATACGATTGGAAATTTCACGATAACTAGGTTCATTAAAGCAATTACTGTATTTTTTACTCTCAGGTCGTAAGAAATTCTTTAGCTGCTGCCACATAAGAAATTTCCAGCATTATTTGGTAAGGATAGCAGATATCCTAAAAAATATACTGCCATTGTAATCGGCTTAGATCTAAGCTCTTTGATGATTACACTTTACAGCTTGTCTGTCTTCTTCAACTTAGACCGCATCCTCACTGCTCTTCTTGAGAAAGAGTGACTTGGAAATAATCTTATGCTATTTACTCGCTCGACCCACTCAGTCCGCGATAAAGGGGGATGGGGAGCAATAAAACAGCAAATGTACTTAAGAACTGGTCTATCAGCCAGACATTCTCTTAGTCACCTCGCCCTCTGAACTCAATATCTGAGCCAATCCCACTTTTTTGGATTTGACGCCAGTTAAGTGAGAGAGAAATAAATTAGTTGTTTTTTGTAGACTACTTGTAGGAATGATAGAGTCAGGTCAAAATCTGTAACCAGCCGACACTCAGAAGTTGCGCCTTACTTGGCAGAGAGCTACCAGCCCATGACTAAAGCCCTTATTGCGCGTTACCTTACGGCTACACTTCTATTTACGACAGCAGCACCGTTCTTGTTAATGCCCCTGGCCTTAGTATTTCCTGTAGCTGCCCAGACTAAGCAGGAACGAAAAGGTGAGGCAGATCACCTAATGAATCAAGCCATTCAGCAATTTCAAACCTTTCGGTACGACAAATCCATCACGTACTTGCAGCAGGCGTTGCCCATCTATCAGCAAGTCAAAAGCCGCAAAGAGGAAGCCAAGACGCTGAATAATCTGGGTCATGCTTACGACTCGCTTTCTCAGTACGACAAAGCCATCACCTACTATCAGAAGGCGTTGCCCTTCTATCAACAAGTTAAAGACCGCAAGGGAGAAGCAAAGGCGCTACAGGGTTTGGGCAATGCCTACCATTCGATGTCACAGCACGAAAAAGCCATCACTTACTTGCAGCAGACGTTGCCCATCTATCAGCAAGTCCAAGACCGTAGGGGAGAAGCCAATGCACTGAATAATCTGGGTAATGCTTACAGTTCGCTGTATCAGTATGCCAGAGCTATCACTTACCTACAGCAGGCGTTGACCATCTATCAACAAGTCAAAGACCGTGATGGGAAAGCCAATGCGCTGCTGGGCCTGGGCAATGCTTACTGGCATCTGTCGCAGTACGCCAAAGCCAGCACTTACTGGCGGCAGGCGTTGTCTATCTATCAGCAAGTCAAAGACCGCGATGGGGAAAGGATAGTGCTCGGCAACCTTGGCGAGCTTCTAAAAAAACAGAAGTAGCCCGAGTTAGCCATTGTGTTTTTCAAACAGTCCATCCATGTGCAGCGACGGAACTCATAAAGGGATGCGTTCCTTCTGAAAAATGCTGTAAATCATGAGCTTCCAGAAATCAATTTTCTACTTTCTACATATCCATAGGGCTAGGAGGCACGTTAGGGTTAAAGTTTGAGCAGAATCCGATAGGTCAGCGGCACCCAAGGAGGAGATAACGGCAGCACGAGTCAGGGGTAAACAGGACGAAGACTCAGAGAAACGGTGCAAGGGATTTGCCGGATGATGCAGATTGCTAAGCCGACTTTATATGAATACTTTCTAAAATCAGTTTTTAGGCATGATTAAGGCAGGTCAGGGTCAATACCGAGAGCACGTAGCCGGGCGCGTAAACTATCGGCTATACGCTCCGCTTGTTGACGTGCTAAAGCCTCTTGATTAGCTCGTTGTTCCGCTTCAATGCGAGTTTGTAGTTCTTGATCAGCCCGATGCTCCGCGTCAATGCGTGCTTCAATCTGTTCATCCGGGGTTAACAGTTTCTTTCCCGTATCTAGACGATAAAAACCAATAATCGCTCCTTGTTCCATGACTTCTACCTTCAGACTTAGCCCCAAGACGTTAGAGCGCAAGTCCGTAATCGGCAGATATACCCCTTGCTCTAAGCGATAACCCATCAGTTGTTCTTTAATCCACTCGCCTTTGGGATCAAATAGCCAATATTCTAAGATGCCGAGTCGGGCATAAAGCTCTTTTTTCTGCTCCTGGTCATCCCTTTGGGTACTTTTAGAGGTCATCTCAAATACGATGCTGGGCAATTGACCTTCCTCCCAGATTTTGTAGCTATCACGTCCCCCGCGATTAACTCTGGGAATAACCATCACATCAGGAGCGACACAGGACTTGGGATTATTTTGCTCGTAGAACAGGTATTGGTTAGCTAGGACAGTTCCCTCAGTTGCAGGTGGGATACCCTGCTCCTGAGCTAGGGTTTTAATATAAATGCGCAGCACCTCAAGGGTTGTAACGATAGCCCACAGGTGTACATAGGTCTCAGCCACAGGCTCACCGTCAGATGTTGGATAAATGATAGTCATGTCCCTTGCGGAGACAGAAGGCGTTAATTGCTGCATCAGCGACCCCTAGGCGGCAGATCTATCAATTCATGGTAGTCGCTCGGAGTTAGAAGCAGCATTGGAAAATTGCAAAAATATCTGAGCCGCCCGATGTTTGACCCTTTAATAAGTATTCGCCTTCAGCCGATGCATTGATGACCGACTATATGTGAATCATACAGAATACATCTTCTCTGTAATCCCCACACTGCTCCAGTTTTCGGGTATGACCGAGAAGGAGACTAAGGAGAAGCTTCACGATGAAAGACCTTCAGCAAATTCTTTTTAATAATTGCTACAGTCAAGACCTAGAGCAGCGCAAACACTGGTACTCTACTGCCGCCGCCGCCTATTACCAGGCAAGACCACGCTATCCCCAGGCTTTCATCGCTCAGGTAGTAGACTTGGCCAACATCACTTTAACTTCAACTGTGTTAGAGGTGGGCTGTGGCTCTGCGATTGCCACCTCGGCCTTTGCTGCGCTCGGCTGCCCCATGGTCTGTATCGAACCCAATCCAGATTTTTATCATTTGGCTCGACAGGTCTGTGCACCCTGTCCGAAGGTGGAAGTACAAAATTGTGCCTTTGAGGAATGGGAATTAGCCCCACAATCCTTCGATGCAGTATTGGCAGCGAGTTCCTTCCATTGGATTGCGCCAAAGATTGGTTATCCCAAAGCAGCAGCAGCTCTGCGTTCCGATGGATATCTAATTTTGCTGTGGAATAAAGAACTTCAACCCCGGTACGAGGTGTATCAGCAACTCTCAGCCGTTGAGTCCGCTGGTGGCAGGCCACCGTATCGCTATTTTTTGAATCGCCCCTATGAAGACTGTGCCACACAAGTTGCAATACTAGATGAGTTGGGTCAAATGGCAGTCCAATCGGGCTACTTCAAGGACATGATTTCTGGACATGTAGTGACGGAAGTTACTTACTCCATAGATTTGTATTTACTGTTGTTAAGTACCTACTCGCCTTACGTAAAACTAGAGCCACAGCAGCAACAGGCGTTATTTTCAGATATGCGCCAGGTGCTAACGCAACACGGAGACACTGTTCAACTCTCCTATGTATCTGCTTTCCACCTTGCACGACCCATATAAGGGAGATGGACATTCCCAAAGCTGCCTGCCCTCCTAACCTAAATAGCTGAGCCACCCCCAGTTAAGAAGAAAGTCTATTTTGCCACCCGACAGCAGGAAGAATAAAGTCACCGCTCACTAAATCGGGGCAAGGTCACTCCTTTATTTTGCAAAACGCGCCAGCCGCTGAGCTAGCAGGGTGTAGCGTTGTTTATCTTTCACTTGACGTACCGCTATAGCTATCGCCTTTTGCGGCCCTACTAGAATCGCTAATTTCTTGGCGCGGGTTAGCCCTGTATAAAGCAGGTTTCTCGATAGCATCATGTAGTGCTGCATATACAGGGGCATTATCACAACCGGATACTCACTACCCTGGGACTTATGGATCGTCACAGACCAAGCCAGGGATATCTCATTTAAATCGGCATAGTCATAGCTCACGGAGCGCTCACCAAACTGCACCCTCACTTCCTGTTCCTCTAGGTCAATTTTGGCAATCGTTCCTAAGTCCCCGTTAAACACCTCCCGATTGTAGTCATTGACCTTTTGGATAACGCGGTCACCCACCCGTAGGGTCATTCCTCCGCGCACCAATTCAGCCTTACCTGTTTTTGGCGGATTAATCAGCTGCTGCAATACCTGATTCAGGTTACGGGTTCCTATTACCCCTCGGGACATCGGGCAGAGCACCTGTACATCCTGGGCTGGGTCAAAGCCCATACTTGGAATCAGCTCTGAGATTAATTCTTGAATAGCCTGAACCCCGTGTTCTGCTTCCGTCGCCCCCAACCATAAACAGTCCGATTGTGGGGTAGGGGAAACAACTTCCACCTTTGGCATCTGGCCTTGATTTATCTGATGGGCATGACGGACAATCGCTGATGCTTGCGCTTGCCGGAACACCTGTGTCAAGCGCATAACGGGAACTTGCTCAGAGGTCATTAAATCCTGTAATACTGCCCCTGGCCCCACACTAGGCAACTGGTCAATATCCCCCACCAACAACAGTTGAGCATTAGGAGCAATGGCTTTAATCAGCGAGTTTGCCAGGAACAAATCCAACATAGACGCTTCATCCACAATCACCGCATCTGCCGGGATGGGATTGTCCACATCCCGCTTGAACTTCATATGCTGGGGGTCAAATTCCAGCAATCGGTGAACCGTCTTTGCTTCCTGACCTGCCAGCTCACTTAACCTTTGCGCTGCCCGTCCGGTGGGGGAGGCCAAGGCGATAGATTTGCCCATGGCTTTCCAGAGGGTGACAATGGTGCGCGTCGTGGTTGTCTTTCCAGTTCCCGGCCCACCTGTAAGAATTAGTACACGCTGCTGGGTAGCCATTTCTACCGCTTGCCGTTGTTGTTCGGATAAGGGCGTACCCGTTTTCTCTATAAAACGGTCAATCCAATTTTGTACACGGGGTAGATCCACACTGAGCGGCTGGCTAAGCAAGTACTGGAGTCGTTCTGCCAGCTTGGATTCTGAATGGTAGAAGGAGGGAGCATAGCAAGCAACATCTTGAATCTTTTGATCCTCAATTACAGAACGTATCAGTTCCTTATCGACCACCATCTTTTCTGTAAGACGCAAAACTTGTTGCGGGTTCGGTTGATGGTCTGCTAGTTCCAACCGTTTTACGACCCTTTCTACTAAAATGTTTTGGGGTAAAAAACAATGGCCTTCTTCTCCCGCTTCGCCCAATACATGCAAAATGCCACTGCGGTAACGAAACTCGGAATCCGGCGCAATGCCTAAATTGCGTGCAATCGCATCGGCAGTGACAAATCCAATCCCATAGACATCGGTTGCCAGTTGATAGGGATTCTTAGTGACTACCGCAATGGCCTCATCCCCATACTGTTTATAAATCTTGACTGCATAGGTAGTGGAGACCCCGTGTCCCTGAAGAAACAGCATCACCTCTTTGATGACTTTCTGGGTTGCCCAGGCCGTCTGAATCATCTTGACCCGTTTATGGGCAATGCCGGGTACTTCTATTAATCGTTCAATCTGATGTTCAATAATGTCGAGGGTTTCCAGATTGAAGTGCGCCACAATGCGTCGCGCAGTGACAGGGCCAACCCCTTTAATCAGTCCACTGCCCAGATATTTCTCAATGCCCGTCAAGGTAGCGGGTTTAGTCTCCCGGTACTGGGTGACTTGAAACTGAGCACCATACTTAGGATGCTCCCGCCAGATGCCTGTCAGTTGTAAAGTCTGCCCAGGTTGAATATTGGCAAAGCTGCCGACAATGGTAACGGGTTCTCTAGAACGGGGTGCTGAGAGGCGAGCGATGGTATACCCGGACTCCTCAGAATGATAGGTCAGACGCTCTACAACTCCCTGTAATTGTTCTGGTTGCTGATTCATTGCAATCGCCTGTACCTCTATGCCATTTATAACCTAGGTAGTTATAACTCTTCCTTGACCTTGCCCCAGTTTAGAAAACAGTGCCTTTATGCTCCATGCTGTCAGACATCATCATAGGTTTTCCTAACCAATCAATTTATATTATCTTCTATCTCTCTATTTAAATCCTCTGTAAATTCTTGCTGTAACTGAAGTGCCGATATGCGATGGTTTAGAATCAACTTATCCATTTCTGCTTCAAACTTTAGTTGGATAGATTCTCGCTCTTTCTCAGCTTGTTCTAAGATTTGACTTATTTCCGCTTCAAAATTTTGTTGGATAAGTTCTTGTTCTTTTTCTGCTTCTTTTAAGATTTGACGATTTTTAGCCATTAATTCTTCTAAGATTTGAAGATTTTTAGTGACAAAGTAATATTCACATATATAAAAATAAGCAAGGAAAAGAAGTAAAGTGATTGCCAAAAAGCCAGAAGCTGCGAAAAACATATTCATCCGGAATCCTCATTGTTCATCACATTTATACCCCACATCAATTGAAAAACAAATTGACCTTACTAGACATCTATGGTGGATCCGGTTGTTGGGACAAAAATGGGTCGTAAGTTAAGCGAGACTCTGCCTTGAATTGGGGTCTAGATTTCTATCTCAGCACTATATTACCATATCATCTCCTAGCGACATTTTTCTGCTTGCTCAAGGCAACTTTGTAAACTGCCGGCTTCATAAACTGCCTTTGGGG
>JBBRQP010000106.1:0-9236 GCA_038226175.1 Gloeobacterales cyanobacterium | reverse complement strand
GTTGCGATAGTCCTTGAGTAATATGGCTGCGCCACGTGCCTATCATCGATTAATTCTGGTCGGAAGGTCATGCTCCACTCCTTGTTTCTGAGATGGGGTTTATTGCATTTTGGCCTTTGACACAATCTAATTTACAGTCCCTGATAAACATCAGCTATAGGTATTTACTGTAGTAGATATTTATTGAAAACCAAAATTAGCACACCGCTAGTTATAGTACAAGGAGCTTACGATGTCGGTTCATTCTTCTTTGGTTAAAGGTTATTCTTGCCGTGCTTTATGTTTAGCTATTCCACTGCTACTAGCCACAATACCGATGGCGACAAGTGCCCAACCATACATCATTACTGATAACGCTTACCCTTATCGAACGGCTACTGGCTATCAAACCCTCTTCTCTAACACCACAGGCTATGACAACACTGCTAGTGGCTATCAGGGACTCTACTTTAACACCACTGGCTCCGACAACACTGCTAGTGGGGTTGCTGCACTTTTATCTAACACTACAGGCAACTCCAACACTGCTAGTGGGGCTTTTGCACTCGACTCTAACACCACTGGCAACTCCAATACCGCTAGTGGGTATGGTGCACTCTTATCTAACACCACAGGCAGAGACAACATTGCCCTTGGCTATCAATCAGGTGCCAACATCACAAACAAAAGTAACAACATTGACATCGGGAACTCAGGAGTTAACACAGACTCCGGAGTTATCCGTATTGGCACCGCTGGTACCCAAACTCAAACATTTATTACAGGCATTGGCAGGGTTAATATCGCACGCGGCATAGCAGTATATGTCAATGCCAATGGTCAATTGGGCACAGTGACATCCTCTAAGCGTTTTAAGAAAGACATTCACAGCCTTGGCACTGTCAGCGATAAACTGCTGAATTTACGTCCCGTTTCTTTCCGGTACAAGGAATCCGCAGAAGATGGCACCTATCCAGTGCAATACGGTTTGATAGCTGAGGAAGTAGCTAAGGTGTATCCCGACTTGGTGCAGTACGACAAGGAGGGTAAACCTTTCACCGTTTACTATCACCTGCTTACTCCCTTAATACTGCGTGAATTGCAGAAGGAGCATCAACAGAATGTTGCACAACAGCAAGCCCTAGTTGCCCAACAAAATCTGAATCAAACCCAACAACAAGCGCTGGTTGTTCAAAGGATGGAAATGACTACACTACGCACCCAGAACCAAGCCTTGTTGAAGGAAGTGACCTTCATCAAAACCCAGCAACAAACTGTGATTAAAGTCATGATGCAGCGCATGAACCAACTCGAACAGGCTGTCCAGGCTAGCCATAATGGTTCTCCCACCATCAAGGCGGTACCTACTACTTATCGCCGCTCACTGTAAGGTTGACAACATCCCAAACCCTAGTGCAATAATTCCGCGCTGGGGGTATTTTCCCTCTATTCGATAGAACGATCCAGCACTTCAGCAATTTTGGGAACGGACAAATAAAGGCTAACTAAAAGAGCTGGATGATCTATGTTCTCTATAACTCTCTGGGAAAAGATTTCAGCCTATTTCTTATTTTTGTGCGTATCATCATCATGCCGGAGAATAACGGTCATACCCCTAAGCTGTTCGATAGCAGCTAGCATAAAGTCATAATCTTCTAAACTCGGGCAAGGTCATGTGACCATCGGTACGCGGTACGGATCTCTAGCAGTAATTTACCTAAGAGGCTCAAAAGATGAAATTTAAACGCATTTTGGTTGCTGTTAGTCATTCACCACTCGAATCCATTGTGGTTGAGCGCACTCTCTATTTGGCGCAGCAAACGCAAGCACAGCTCATGATTCTCCATTGCCTTGTCGATGTCCCTGGATTTGTTCCTGCAATCGAATTAGGCGGGGTATTTAGTATTGCTTCGACTGGTGCTGGATATTCTCAAGAACAAGCGCAGGTTTGGCTACAAGAAATCTATCAGCGGGCAACTACTCTTAATATACCCACTGAATATGAATCCCATTTTGGTGAGGCCGGTTCAATGATTTGTATGGTCGCTCAACGATGGTGTGCTGATCTAATTATTCTAGGTCGGCATGATGATTCGGCGATTGTAGAATTTTTTACAGGTAGTGTTAGCAATCATGTAGTTCATCATGCACATTGTTCTGTTTTAGTGGTCAAAGATGACACCAATAAACTTGCTGTTAATACACAACTGGAATTGGAGGAACCTCAAATACAGGCGCAAACATTGGGGATGGCAGGCATGAGCGCATTTACATAAAGGTTTCTGCCTATTGCCTATTTTTGTGCGATCACCGTGCCGGAGAAACCGCTACACCCCAATAACAGCGTCAGTGCGTTCGATTTTTGCTTTTGTTTTAGGCTATTTGCACCGAATTCACTCAGGTGTTATTTAGCATCATGGGCACTTAAGCCTGCTGGTCCACACTTAAGCTGAGTTAGTACCTAAGCTGCAGGCAAACTCCAAAAAGCGGCGAGTTGTGGATTCATTTTTCCTACTTAACCTCTTAGAAGGCCATGTTGAAACAGTTTACTCTTGCGCAGTTGCGGCTTGATTTGATAACTTCCGCGCACGCATCTGCCACCACATTGAGGCACCACTCACAATGAGAACCAAGAGTCCTAAGGCATTGAGGAAAGCGTAAACTGCTTCTAAATGTAATGATCCAAAATTTCCTTTGTGCAGAGCGAGAAGCCACTTAAACTGTTTATCTTTGCCGTTGAGATCAACGATTTCAAAAAGAACGCCAGTAACGAGGGTAAGTAGCAGAGGCAGTACCATAATTGGTGCAACCGTGCGGTGGAAAACCCGCAATTGTCGGTTAATAGTCATGGTTTGTTAAAATCCTATATGTGCAAGAATGCGGACTTGAAAATAGGTCGCAACATTACTCCCAATTGGTAAGCACTGTCTACGTTAAACCACAATCTTTTTTCTTACCTCTGCCACTCGGCATACAGCATGATCAAAACTTATCATCACAACCCGGAGCCCCATTCGCCCACAGTGACATAATCAGCTAGACCCCTGCCCCAGTTTTTGCTGCTGTCCATTCTCTGCCATCTTTTGCAGCAACATCCTAAAACCATGACAATCGGTTTAGGATGTTGCTGCGCTTCATTGCCAAGTAGGGGTAAACGCACAAAACGGAGAAAATAGTACGCTTAGGGATTTTCGGGACGATGGGGTTTAGGGATCAATGGAACAGTAACTGCACGACAAGGATGCAGACTAGGACAGGGTTTCAGCCTGTTTCCTATTTTTGTGCGTATCACCTTGCCGGAGAAACGGCTATAGCCCTACTTCTTGTTCGGGAGCTTTAGAAAGGGGAGAACAATGCCTCAACCTCGGTATATAACATCGTGTAGAGGGGCCAGTCTTGCAAATGACGTCCAAGGGCGAGAGTCATGCTCTGGTAGTACCAAGCCTGAGCCTGCTGACCCCGGGCAAAATGCTGCCATAAGTGCTCCCCCATCTCGGCATATTGGCTCGCCATCGTGCGTATGTTGTGCAGTTTATCGGCACAGGTAACCAGTTGTACCTCCTGGCTAGCTGTCTCAATGCGGGCAATGTGCCTACGCTTGCAGGTTTCCCAGCGCAAATCGCAGGGTAACTCAGTACAGCCTTCCACAATCCCCGCTACTGCCGGGCCAAAAGTACTACAGATATAGGCTAGGGACGTGGCTGTGTCCTCAACGGTATCGTGGAGAATACCTGCTATGACCACATCTTGGGTACAACCTGCTTCGATCAGTAGCTTAGCCACCGTCAACGGGTGGTTAATGTAGGGAGTCTTTCCCCCTTTGCGCACTTGCCCATAGTGAGCCCGCCAAGCAACTACGACTGCGAACTCGATAGCATAGCGTGGATCCAACTGCTGCAAGGATTCTGTCAGGGCGGAGCTTGAGCCATCTTGGCTCAGGAGGCTCTCTCGTAAACGTCGTTCAATAAGTTGTAAAGCTCTATGCATGGGTTTTACTCCTAAAAGGTTGATAAGTTGTGTCTGTCCTTATAATACCCAGAAGAATAATAAGTAGTTAGCTATGTTTTCTGTAGGAACAGTAGACTAAAGTCTATGATTGTGAGGTGGTCTGACGCTGCGCTTAGCAGGGGTATAGCCGTTATTCTCGGGCAGGGTGATGCCCCAACTACAGATAGATCCATCATTCGCCCAGAATCCGTATCCCCAGCGGGGATGGAAGGGGGGAAGACCCAAAGCACTTGTCCCAGAGAAGCAGAAGTATACGGTGCAGGAGATTTACCGAGTGATGCAGATTTCCAAGCCTAGCTCCGCTGGCGCGAAGTAAACTCTATGTAACCGTCTGGGAAAAGGTTTCTACCTGTTTCCTATTTTTGTGCGTATCACCGTGCCGGAGAAACGGCTTACCCGAATCCCGCTGATGAACTGAGGGTGCAAAGATAAAAAAGGGCTTAGCCCAATATCCGTTTTTGTACCTTTGCCGCTTTTAACTCGACATTGATTTTTGTCTTCTCAGCGTATTTTTGCAACTAAATCATTTTTCCTGTGCAAAGATAGGTTCTGAGAGCGTTCTGCGCATTGCTTAAGTTCTAATCATTGCACTTGGCTCATCGTGGAGTTTTGGTGGAGTCAGGCATGATTTTGGGGTTTCGTAAGCTACGTCAGGTATTACAACCCCAGCAAATCGCCTTGCTGGAAGCCTGTTTAATCGGCTTAGTGGCAGGTCTGGCAGCTGTACTCCTGGAACAAGGAACGGCGCTGCTTGGCTCTTGGCGGATCTATTTTTCTCATCAGTCATGGTTAGCCTTGCCCATTTTTGGCATGGTGGGCGGTCTAGCTGCGGGTTGGCTGGTAGAGCGCGTTGCTCCAGAGGTTGCAGGCAGTGGTATCCCACAGGTCAAGGCTGTACTTGCTCGTGTACCGATGACGTTAAATCTGGTCAGTGCCCTGGTTAAGTTGGTTGGTGGCATCCTGGTATTGGGGTCGGGAATTCCCTTGGGGCGTGAGGGACCAACGGTACAAATCGGCGCGGCGCTCGCGGCTAGCATTAGCCGTTGGGTACCCACTTCGCCCGCCTATCGCCGCCAATTGCTGGCAGCAGGGGCAGGAGCAGGTTTAGCGGCTGCTTTTAATGCTCCGATTGCCGGGGTTATCTTCGTCGTTGAGGAGTTACTTCAGGATTTTTCAGGGTTGACCCTTGGCCCAGCCATTCTGGCTTCTTTTATCGCGGCGGTGTTAGCTCGGGTGCTTGGGGATCAAACCTTTGAGCTACAACTCAAGCTCATGGATTTTAAGACTGGATTTTCGATTCAAGAGATTCCCCTGTACTTGCTGCTTGGGGTAGTGGCTGGTGTGCTCGGTGCAGTTTTTAACCGGAGTATTCTGGTCAGCTTGAATTTTAACCGCAAGTTCTTGCGCCTACGCTTACCCCTGCGCGTTGGCTTAGCAGGTCTAATGGTTGGTCTAATCATGACCCAGTTACCCGATAGCTTTCGTAACAATGCTGGATTGCGGGAGATGATTAGTGGTGGTAACCTCTCTTGGCAACTCGTGGGGCTTGCCTTTATCTGCCAGTTTTTGCTGACCATTATTGCCTATGGTTCAGGTGCCCCTGGTGGTCTTTTTGCCCCTGCTTTGGTCATGGGAACGTCCCTTGGTTATCTTGTGGGCGTATTTTCAGAGTTTACTCTCGGCTTAAATTCGCCTATAACCTTTGCCTTAGCTGGGATGGGAGCTTTTTTTACTGCAGTAGCACGGGTGCCCATTACAGCAATTATTATTGTCTTTGAGATGACCAATGACTTCAACTTAGTTTTACCCTTAATGATCGTATGTGCTGTTTCTTATTTAGTTGCAGAGCAGATCTTTTCTGGCTCGATTTATGACCATCTACTAGCGTTTAATGGTATTCATATTGAACAAGAAAAAGAAAAATCTGACGATAAGTTGCTAGGTACGCTTGTGGCAAGCGATGTCATGCAAACCCGGGTGGAAACGCTGAGTGCGCAAACAACAGTGGTGGAAGCCGTCGCGGTATTTGCTTCCTCTCATCATCGGGGTTTTCCGGTATTAGCGAATAAGAAATTAGTGGGCATTGTGACACAGACTGACCTACTCAAAGTTTCCCAGCGTAAGCTCGCCGATAATATTCCGGTCACTGAAATCATGACACCCCAGCCCATTGTTGTGCATCCAGGCGAATCGTTGCGCGAAGTTCTATTTTTACTCAATCGCTTTAATATCAGCCGCCTGCCAGTTACTGCTGAACGTCAACTCGTGGGCATTATCACCCGTTCCGATATTATCCGAGCTGAGTCTAATCTCCTCAGCGGCGAACGAGAAAGAGCGAGCCCAGCACCATCTCCTTCCTATACGGTTTTTCAAACCTGCGATCCAGCCATTGGTCAAGGGCGATTGCTAATTCCGCTCCTCAACCCGAACACCGCCCCGCTTTTGATGCGCTTTGCTGCTGCTATCGCTAAGTCTCGTAACTATGAGTTGGAATGTCTACACGTAATCACTGTGCCGCGTTCAGACATTCCTGGCGATGCGCGGGTTTCAACCTTAAAAGCACAACGACTACTAGCTAAAGCAAGACGGCTTGGGCATCAACTAGGCGTTCCCGTACATACCCAGATCCGGGTCGCCCATGATGTTGCTCTAACCATATTGGAGACAATTAAACAGCGGCGCATTGATATTATTTTAATGGGCTGGCAGGGCAACACGAACCCAGGCAGGATATTTAGCGATGTAATCGATATCATGATTCGCCAAGCACCCTGTGAAGTATTGTTAGTGCGACCGAAAGGGGCGCAAGTGCCTGTTAATTGGTTACTGCCGATGGGAGGTGGTCCCAATGCCCAGGAAGCACTGAAAATATTACCCGCACTGTTGTCCTGTACAGGAGATACTAGCCGGGTTAGTCTTTGTCAGATTTTTGCTGATGAGCAAGCAGCAGTAGATAGTGAACTACTCCAAGCCAATGCCCGCGAGCTTGCCCGCCATCTGGGGCATCCTGTGGAAACAGCAGCCCTCGTTGCTGAGGATATTTCAGCAACTTTGATTGCTTATGCCCAGCGTGGAAATTTCGATGGCATTATTTTAGGAGCTAGTCGTGACAGTCTCCTGCGGCAAGTTATCCATGGCAACATTCCCGATAATCTTACCCGAAATAGTGATTCTACAGTTGTTCTAGTACGGACTGTAGACTAGCAGACAATTTCTGGTCATAAGAGTTGGGGTATGAGGCACAGTGGAACGGAAAACAGGCTTAAGAGGTTCATTAGAGTAGCCAAATAGGGGTAAACGCACGTGGCCCTGCTCACGAAACGGAAAAAATAGTAGGCTTAGAGATTTTCTGAGGCTGGCACCCAGCAGTACAGAGTTGGCACAGACACCCCAAGGTTTTTAGCTACATCCCGAGGCGGCATCCCACTCGCCAGGAGCTTTTTAGCAGACTCAATTTTGCTATCGGTCATCTGCCGTTTGCGTCCTCCCGTGCGCCCCAGCTGCCGAGCAACTTCTAAACCCGCACGGGTACGCTCAATGGTCAATTCTCGTTCCATTTCCGCTAAACTCGCCATGACATGAAAGAAAAACCGACCGGAGGGAGTGCCAGTGTCGATAGCATCAGTGAGGCTTTTGAACTGGACTGCTTGCTTGTGCAGTTCACCAACAAGATCCACCAGATTTTTGACACTTCGCCCCAGTCGGTCTAGTTTCCACACTACTAGCGTGTCCCCTTCACGCAATATTGCTAGTGCTTTAGTCAGACCAGGACGTTCGGCATGACTGCCACTAATCTTATCGTCGAAGACTTTCTTGCAGCCGGCTTTACTCAAAGCCTCAAGTTGTAGGGCAAGATTCTGGTCTTGGGTGGAGACACGGGCATAGCCTATGAACATGGTTGCATTTTCACACCCTCATTTTCTCGAAACTCATCCCTATAGTACTATATTGAGAAAACAGTTTCAAGAAAGGTTATCGAGAACGAGAAAGCCTTGATTTTGCGTTGTGGAGGGGAGGGGAGAAAAGTCTTCTCACAAACGACCGTTTATCAGACACTTGTGACCCTATCCCTGCCATGCGGGTTACAGCACTCTATTTGTGTATCACAATTTTACTCAGATGTTGCCTTCTCACAAAGGGTCGGTTTTGGGACGCTTAACAAATAATATTATTGTGAGTCAATTGTAAAGAAATGATCGCTAACGGATGATTTTCCCAAATTGCTATGGTCGCCCCGGTTAGCATAAAGTCACTGTCCATTACACCGGGGCAAGGTCAATTTGAGCTTTCGGCAAAATCGTCCCCATCCCAAAAACAGAGCCAAGGTAAATCTGGATTTATACTTATGAAGGTATGGTGGGTGATTGAGCACTCGAACGCTTGGGTGGAGCGATGCAAAAGTTCGGTGAAGAATTTTGAGCGGACACTACCCCATGCTCGTGCAAAACTCAATCTCTCCTTTATCCGGTTGATGCTCAAACGGCTAGCTCCTGCCGCTTGAAGGGGATATCAAATGGGTTCTATATAGCGAACTCACCTGCTATCGGGTAAAGCAAGCGTTCTCTAAAGTGTGACTGTAAATCGTGTTGTACTGATAACATTACCACCAGGAGTTGTGACTTTAAGGGTGCCGCTACTTGCACCAGTGGGGATAGTAACAGTCATTTGGGTATCGGAAAGAACGGTAAATGGCGTACTGATTCCAGCTAAGGTAACGGCTGTTGTTCCTATAAAGCTAGTGCCAGTAAGTGTGATAGTTGTACCAACTGGACTACTACTAGGACTAAAACTCGTGAGGGTGGGTGGTAAAGCTACAGAAAAGATACCTTGACTAGTTACAGTTGCAGCAGGGTTAGTGATGCCAATATTACCCGTAATGGCACCTATGGGAACTGTCGCTTTAACTGTACTTGGCGTTGTTGAGATAATTACAGCGGCTACCCCACCAAAGGTAACCCCGGTCGTACTATCAAGATTAGTACCACTAATGGTAACTGTCGCACCAACTGCTGCACTAAGGGGAGTAAAACTACTAATAGTCGGTGCCAAAATCAGAGTAAAGCGATTTGTGCTGGTAGCTGAGCCACCAGGAGTTGTGACTCTAATGGTGCCGCTACTTGCGCTGCTTGGAACCGTAACAGTAATTTGAGTACTAGATAGGATTGTAAACGTCATATTATTTCCAGCTAAGGTAACCGCTGTTGTTCCTATAAAGCTAGTGCCAGTAAGTGTGATAGTTGTACCAACTG
>JBBRQP010000105.1:0-9368 GCA_038226175.1 Gloeobacterales cyanobacterium | reverse complement strand
TTGGGTGACGATTGAAGAAGTGGAAGAGCGATTAGAGCAACGATGTCGTAGTTTATCAAAGCAGACCGAGTTGCTCAAGAGATACTTGTTCTACCACTGGTGGCCTAGAACAAAAACCTGCTAATCAAACGGAAAGAGTATAAGTCCAAATTTTCTAGTTGTACCGTGCCACCTAATTGACCATCTAGGCCAAAAGCAACCCCCGTCAACGTACCCAAAGAATTATCAAATTGACCGATACTGAGCGTCTCAGAGAAATCTGTAGGTACTAATGCCCCGGTGTTTGCCAAAAAACTAACCTGTGCAGCTTGAACGGTTGCCAGATGAAGACCTAAGGCAAAAAGAAGACTGGAGATTACTTTGTACAACATGACAGTTTGACTCAAATGAGCGGTAAAAAGTATCAAACATCCGTGTTTTTACGGAAGATAGTAGCTATAATTCAATATTTGCTCTTCAAATGTCGAGTCAAATCTCCGTGTTTATACGTAGTCTTGAGAGAGATTTGCGGTCTAGCGCAGTGTGTTAAAGTGCAAGCGACCCTAGAGAATCTTATGTTAATCCACCTTATTGCTGACTATGGCACGGGTGATCCAGCCTTTGCAGAAGTAACCCAGCGGCTTTTGCAGGGTTTGCCCGAAGCTCAGATCAGCTGTCTTTCAGTCCCCCCCTTTAATACCTTGGCAACAGGGTTTTGGATTGCGCAGCTGGGTCTCAATGAGGGTGCGCTGCCGCGCTTGATTTATCATAACTGTGCCCCACGCCAAGATGACCTGACGGCAAGACAAGATAATGAAGGCGAGGGCTTGACTTATGCCCGTTTGCCCAATGGTGTACAAGTTGTCGGCGTTAATGCAGGCCATACCTTATCTTTTATCAAACATGAAGCCCTGATTTTGCGTTCAGTCAATGTGGCGCGTGGGGGGTCGCAGTTTCGTTCACGGGATGTTTTTCCGCAGGCAGCTTGTGCCCTAGCCCAAGGGGACGAACATTGGTTAGGGGCGGACTTGGATCTTAGCCAACTACCGAGTGTGCCCTTAGACCGCGTGGCTTGGGTAGATGGCTACGGTAATCTCAAAACCACCATCCCAGCTCAAAACCTCGCTCTTAGCTCCC
This sequence comes from Gloeobacterales cyanobacterium, assembly GCA_038226175.1. GTDB lineage: Bacteria > Cyanobacteriota > Cyanobacteriia > Gloeobacterales > Anthocerotibacteraceae > JBBRQP01. The sequence goes on along the minus strand of JBBRQP010000105.1, from coordinate 8,252 downwards.
AAACTCGGGTCACCGTGCAAATAGGTGATGTGATCAGCGATGCCCTCTACTGTGATGGCAGTTTCAAAGTCCCCCAAGGAACCCTAGCCCTAGCTCCGGGTAGTTCAGGTTGGTCGCTCAAAACCGGTCAAGTACACTGGCTTGAGCTTTTTTTGCGTGGCGGCAGTGCCTGGGAACGTTTTGGTAAGCCCCGTTTAGGCCAAACCATCAGCTGGTCAGTTTAATAAATATTCCAAATCCAATTGGGCAGCCGCAGCAGCTAAGGTGGCGGGGGTAAACTCATTCACATAGGGCAAGATACCCAAGCAAGGCAAACCACTCAAGGCCGCAAGCCAACCTTGGGGGGCGAGTAGTTCTGGATCGGCCTCGGGGTCTACCTGATTGAGCACAATCCCGACGATTTTGATCCCCATTTTTTGCGCGAAACGACTGTGGACAACGACTTGGCTCAAAACACCCAACCGCAAAGGTGCGACCAACAAGACAGGTAGCCGCCAATCTTTCGCTAGGTCTGCGACGGTATAGTCCCAGGTTAGCGGACAGCCTAGTCCCCCCACAGCTTCCACAAAAACTCGTTGATGCTGACCCTGAAACGTATTTAAAGCATTCCAGATTTGACCGATATCAATAGTTTTACCTTCTTGGGCTGCAGCCAGAGCCGGGGCTAGCCCAGCAGTAAAGTGCAAAGGACAAGTCATATCTTGATGCTGACCAAATACGTGCGCGTAGGTGGCTAGGTCTGAGTCGCCACAGGCTAAGAGTTTGAATAAACCGGGAGTCTGCTCGGGATAATATTTTTGCCAATAGGCAAATAGAGCCATAGCCAATACCGTTTTACCAATCCCGGTATCGGTTCCACTAATCAAGAGCGGATTAATTAGTCGCCACCGCAACGGGGTTGAGCAAAGTTGGATTAGCCCAGAGTGTCCCATCAAGGGCAGTTTTTTCAATCAAGTCCGCGAGGCGTAAAGCCTTGAGGGCTTGTTCTCCACCCACAGAAGGCTGCATCGCACCGCGTACACAATGAATAAAGTGTTCTAATTCAGCATGAAGCGGCTCAATATTGCTGGTATGCACTTTTTCGATCAGGCCATCTTGACGATAGAGTACCTGTCCGTAGTCTGTTAGGTAATTGGAAGTCGTCTGACGATGGATCAAAATTTCGTTATTCAAAAAATCTGCTTCAACCAAAGAATCCTTGCAATGGGTCGCTAGACGACGGATTTTGCGATGGGTGACCTTGCTGGCTGTCAGCGTTGCGACAATCCCATTTTCAAACACGAGGGTCGCCGTCACATAATCCAAATACGCCGACTTGGTGGCACAGTTACCTGAAGCCGTCAACTTGACGACCTGTGATGGGATCAGTTCGAGCACCAAATCAATGTCATGGATCATCAAATCAAAGACCACGGACACATCATTGGCACGGCTAGAATAAGGGCTCATGCGGTGAGCTTCGAGGGCAAGTAGCTCTTCACGCTTCAGGACATTGGTTAATTCCCGAAAAGCGGGATTAAAACGCTCGATATGTCCCACTTGCAAAATACAGTTTGATTGGGCGGCAGCATTGACTAGGGTTTCTGCTTCGGTAATATTGGCTGCGATAGGTTTTTCAATTAAAGTATGGATGCCGCGTTTTAAGCATTCGAGGCCAACGGAACAATGGAGGCGTGTAGGCACCGCGATACATACAGCCGCGACATGTTCCAATAACTCGCGGTAATCTTCATAGAAGCGCACCCGGTATTGATTGGCTAGGTGTAGTCCCCGCTCTACATTGACATCAGATACCCCGACCAAGGTGACATCCTTGAGTAGGCTCAAAATTCGGGTATGGTGCTGACCCATGTTACCCACCCCAATAACGCCGACGGGTATGGGTTGGTGCGTGGTATGCGTTGGGTGCGTACTGTACATGGGGATGTATCAAAACTTCACATAAATCCTACCATAGGGTAAGACCGGCTGCGTTGACTGTAATGTTTTAGTACTGAAATTTGCATGGCTTATTTTTGAGAAGCAATGCGCAACAGTTATCAAATCCATGTATTTTACAAGAGAAATCAGGGCAAGTATGGGTTGCAAAAGTTATCCTATAATCCTGTCTAAAAAAAAGCTGTTAGAATTTGTGAGACTTTGTGATAAACCATGATAAACATCCCAAACCACACGTAAATATTGTAAGTTGGAAATAGTACACCATCATAGTTTGCGAAAGAGCTTATGCTGAATTTCCAAGAGGTTATCGCCACCCTCAACTCATTTTGGTCTCAACAAAATTGTTTAGTGGCTTTCCCCTACGATACCGAAAAAGGTGCCGGGACAATGAATCCCCATAGCTTTTTACGGGCTTTAGGACCAGAACCTTGGGCTGTAGCCTATGTTGAACCCTGTCGTCGTCCTACCGATGGACGCTATGGTGAAAACCCAAATCGTCTACAGCATTACTATCAGTATCAAGTATTGATTAAGCCATCACCTGATAACATCCAAGAGCTTTATTTAACTTCACTCAAAGCTCTCGGTATAGATGTAGATCGTCATGATATAAGATTTGTCGAAGATAACTGGGAATCACCCACGCTCGGGGCTTGGGGCGTAGGTTGGGAAGTTTGGCTTGATGGCATGGAAGTGACCCAGTTCACTTACTTTCAGCAATGTGGCGGCTGTGATTGTAAGCCCGTCTGTGTCGAGGTGACCTACGGCCTCGAACGCCTATGTTTGTTCCTACAAGGAGTGGATTCTGTCTATGACCTAAAATGGAGTTCTCAGATTACTTACCGTCAGGTTCATTTGCAAGGAGAGATTGAACACAGCGCGTATAATTTTGAACACGCTGATGTCAGTTTGCTCCATGACCTGTTTGACCGTTATGAAGCTGAAGCGCAACGTATTAGCCAACTTGGCCTAGTATTGCCTGCCCTAGATTATGTCTTAAAAGCTTCTCATAGTTTCAACTTACTAGAAGCTCGTGGCGTAATCAGCGTAACCCAACGCGCTTCTTATATTCGCCGCGTCCGCACCATTGCCTGTCAGGTAGCAAAAAGCTATTTGCAACAGCGTGAAGGTTTGGGCTATCCTTTACTGAATGCACGATCCCTGCATCAGCTCAACCCCTGTTAACGCCTATGCGTTAGCATCTTAAACAACGAAAGAGGAAAATATGGCTAACATCTCCCGTGTGTCTGTCTTTATTGATGGAAACAACATGTACTATGCCCAGCAAAAAAATGGCTGGTTTTTTGATCCGCGCAAAATTCTGGATTACTTCAAAGGCCAGGATGAAATTCTAATTAATGCTTTTTGGTATCAAGGTATCGAACACATTGGTGATAAACGGGCTTTTTTGGATGCGTTAATCAATATTGGTTATACCGTGCGCACTAAGCTGACTAAACAATTCATTGACCAAGAGTCTGGTCGCACTAGCCAAAAAGCCAACCTCGACGTGGAAATTGTAATTGATATGTTCAATACAGTTGAAATGTACGACCATGTGGTGTTATTTAGTGGCGATGGTGATTTTGAACGGGCTGTCGAATTATTGCGCTCCAAAAACACGCGTATTACCGTCATTGCAACCGAAGGCATGGTGGCACGAGAATTGCGCAATGTTGCCGATAAGTACGTTGATCTCAATGAGTTGAAGAGCGCTATTATCAAAACCGATGTCTACAGCAAAGGTGAACCCGTGGCTCCCTACGCTCGGCTAGATAATTCCTCGATTTCCTATTCTTCTGGTTATCCCACTAGCCGCGAACTCAAGGAACTCTAAATCGCGTTTTTTAGTAAGTTAGTAAGCTCGGGGAAATCGCAAGATTTCCCCTTTTTTGTGCTAGCTACAGCTCACAACGACCTGATTTGCAGCGTGTACGGCTTTGGTGCGGGCTTGCTCTGTAGTTTGTGCGCGCGCTAGAGCAACACCTAAGCGACGATAAGGCCGCGCCTCTGGTTTACCAAAAAGACGCACATCTGTATCAGGTTCGGCAAGAGCCTCCCTGATACCCGTATACGTCAGTTGAGTTCCATAGTCCGTGGCCAAAATCACCGCACTTGCTGAAGGGCCATAGAGGGTAATCTGCGGAATCGGCAACCCTAATACAGCGCGCAAATGTAACTCAAACTCATTGAGATTTTGAGAAATCAGCGTCACCATGCCCGTATCATGCGGACGCGGCGATAATTCCGAAAAAATTACTTCATCATGAGTAATAAAAAACTCTACCCCAAAAATTCCTGCGCCCCCGAGAGCTTCGGTCACAGTTTGGGCCATAGTTTGGGCTGTAGTGAGGATCTCAGCTGTCAGCTGAGCGGGTTGCCAAGATTCGCGGTAGTCGCCTTGTTCCTGACGATGACTGATGGGTGGACAAAATAAAGTTGCGCCTTGCCATTGGCGGATGGTGAGTAGGGTGATTTCGAGTTCAAAGGCAATAAATTCCTCGATAATCACTTTTTGGCTATCACCCCGAGAGCCTTGGAGCGCGTAGTTCCAAGCCGTTACTAGATCATGGGTGGTGTGAACTACCGATTGACCTTTCCCGGAGGACGACATCACGGGTTTGACCACATTAGGAAATCCAATATGTGCTGCGCTAGTTTTAAGTTCATCAAGCGTTGTGGCGTAGGCATAACGGGCGGTGCGCAGGCCTAATTGATGGGCGGCAAGATCGCGGATGCGATCCCGGTTCATGGTGTAGTTGACGGCGCGGGCATTGGGGATGACAATGATGCCTCGGGCCTCAAATTCTAATAGTTTCTCGGTACGAATGGCCTCGATTTCAGGAATAATTAGATCCGGCTGATACTGATTGATAACCCGTTCGAGTTCATCGGCATTGAGCATATTAATGACTGCGCTAACATCAGCGACCTGCATAGCCGGGGCATCGGCATAACGGTCAACAGCAATCACCCGATTACCTAGCCGTTGTGCCGCAATTACAAATTCTTTGCCTAATTCACCTGCTCCCAAGAGCATTAGGGTGCGTGGTAGGTGCATGGGCTAGCTCCTTGGGTTTACAGCCTATTATTTTAGCTTGTTGCGCGAAAGCCTTAGGCTCTATACCGCAAGTCATCACCATGATGAATAGAAAGGTACGCTTAAGCGCAGTTGTTGTCTTAGCTCATGGCTCTGGTTGAACTTACCAACAATAGGGATAGTCTTAATTAATGTACGAGTTGAGCATGGATGATGAAAAAAGTTCTGGCACTAGCCGTTTTAATCATGTTTACAGTTTCTAGCTCAGCTGCCTTTGCTGGCGGTATGCATGGCATGGGCGGGCGTGGATTTGCTCGCGGTAACGGTGGTTTTCGTGGCACAGGTATGGTACGCGGTCAAGGTACCGCCACCGGGACTGGCGCGGCTGTGTATCGTCAAAATGATGGCACTCTAGGCGTCAAACGTGGCACCGGAACGGTCAGCGGACAGGGTATCGCAATTGGTCGCGGTAATGGCACTGTCAATGGTGCAGCGATGGGTCAAGGCCGTGTGGCCGGCAATGGTACAGCCCAAAGCTTCGGTGCTAACAATGGTGGTGCTACCCCTAACACCGTTTCTGGCACAGGCATTGTCCGGGGCGACGGCACCGTAGATGGTAAAGGTATGGCTATGGGTCAAGGGACTGCCACCGGAACCGGAACGGCGATCTATCGTAATGACAACGGCAAAATCGAAGTCAAACGCGGTACCGGAACTGTCGAAGGTAAAGGCATTGTCATCGGTAATGGCACCGCTGACATCAACAAAGGCGGCGCGATGGGTAACGGCACTGCGACTGGTAACGGTGCTGTTGTTAATCCATAACTTCTCTAGTCTCCCTGCATACTGATCCGGTGAATTAGTTAATTCAAAAAAGCTGACTGGGGTAAACCTAGTCAGCTTTTTTAGTCCCAACATTTTTTGGTGAGGCTATTATTGACGCATAATTATTAGGGTTTGCCCACAAAAAGAGGCATCCGAAAAGGGTAGCCCGGGACATCAAGTGTATTCAAGTTTTTAGTTATGCCATTGCGCGTTTCCTGGACTTGAATATCATAGTTGCCATTAGGTGAATAGCTGCTAATTGAGTAAATCAACGATTGGCTAGAGTCAATATTTACAAAAGCTGGCGTTAATAATTCAGAGGCACTAAATTCCTTAGCAGGATAAATAAGTGTCCCTAACATTTCAGTTTTGCCGCCCGCTGTCGTAGTCACTACAGTGTCACTACCTTCAGTTTTAAGTCCTAGCATCCAAAGTGTTCCGCCTTTATTATTAACCTTAGGAAAAGAGCCTTCAGCATTAAGTTGTCGTGCCCATACAGCATGAGGGTAGTTGATATTCAAGGGCGAAATGCCGACATTGCTTAAGAATAACTTACCTGCCTGAGGACTATCATTGTAAGCATAGCCACCATCTTTGAGAACGACAGTTCGTGCTGATGATTGTTCGACTTTAATTCCATAATTAAACTGCTCAATAATCAACGGAGTAGTGCTATTTTCATTGACTACAAATTTAATTCCGCCACCATTGACATCCGAACCAAAGCCTACAATCCGCTTCACTGTTGCAGGTACCGTCATTACAGCCTGTAAGTAAGAAAAGTAATTGCTATGGGAAAAATAAATAGTTGATTTTCCAGAATTTAATAAAGCTTGTAAGGACCCCGTATCGCCATAGTAAGCCGCATTAAAATGACCCCAGTTAGCTAAATCAGTATCTACAAAAGTAGGTGTCTCCTCAACAGGTAACTTAAGCGAACCTGCTGCGCTAGGAAAAAGGCTATAAGTTGACCCGGAGATATATTCTGAAACAGACAGGCCGGGCACCACACTACCCTGCTGACGAATGGCTGACTGATAGCCTTGGGTCTTGACTTGCCGCGCATAGAGCAAACCACTGCTGTCAATGGCACTAACGGTACTGAGTCCGCTCTTGAGATTAGCTCCAATTAGAATCACCGACTCACTAGACTGATTAGTCTTAATGGCAGGAACCGTATTGATACTGGTCAAATTACGCACCGCTAGCGTATTTCCATCGTTATAAATACCGGCTACTCTTTGATTTTTTAGGGTAATGTTTTCAAATGTTGGCCCATACTCTGAGTTAGCCACCCAGATGCCATAATTAAAACCTTGAACCGTAACATTTTTAATAAGACAAGGACCAGGCCATTGCCGGGACATATCTAATCCTGCTTTTCCTTTACCATCTTCTGAAATAATGCTGATGTTCTCGATGGTGCCCACATTGCTAGCAATATAGCTAACACCCATCGCCCCAGTATTACCTTGGCCTGTGTTAATCGTTAGGTCATAAAAATTTTGAAGAAACGATTGATTGCCAGCGGGCATGGTGATGACAGGTTTTGGTTGGGCAACATTTTGGAATCCTGTGGCACTATCTTTGAGCTTGATCATAGTTGAGCCCATACCCTGGCCTTGAATCGTCACACAACACCCATTCCAACCTATAGTTTTACTTACAAGATACGTCCCGGCTGGAAAATATAATGCTTTTGGTAATCCATAATAATCTCCATTAGGATCACTACGATTATCATTTAATGCCGCTTGGATTGCGATGGTATCATCAGTTACACCATCACCTTTGGCTCCATATTTAGTTTTGATATTGTCCATAAAGTCACTAGGGAAAACTAAGGGCGCAGCATGTACTGGAAGACTTAACAACAGTAATCCTACTATCCATAACTTGCTCACAGTCAACTCCTGATGAATACACGTCTTACTATAACCTCTATCTAGGAATATTTATAATCAGTGAATATTTATGACAAAAAATGAGGCCATATTTATGGCCTCACCTACTTATAACCTCATGTAATAATTGCGTTGGCTACCGTCATAGCTTCCGCCATTACGACAACATTTCTTAAAAGGAGCGTCTTGAGCCACAGGGACACAGATCATCTTTTCCCAGCTTTTCTTGTAACTCTTTGTCACCATGGACAATCCGTAGACCAGTTCGCACAGCGGTCTCTGAAGGATAACCCCGCCGACGTTTGCTCATGATTTCGCGCTTAAAAGGTGTGCTGTGATTCTAGGGCTTCTAGCAGTTCATCAAAATTTTTATTAATTGCCATGTGTACCTCCAAAAAACGCTACTAGTAGGCAGCCACAGAGCTTATGACGGGTAGAGGCGCTTCAGTTTCTCCCGTGCTTCTTTGGTCGTGAAGCGCCATTGGATTTTCGTCTGTGCTCGATTGCGTTGCTCTTGCCAACACCGTATTGCTTGACCTACC
>JBBRQP010000104.1:0-9398 GCA_038226175.1 Gloeobacterales cyanobacterium | reverse complement strand
TCATTTACTTGGCGATTCAGAACCTATCGAAGAAGTGGACGATGCCTATCCGAGATTGGAAAGGAGCCTTGAATCGGTTTGCCATTGAGTTTGAAGGGAGGTTACCAATGTGAGATTTCCACACTGACACAATCTTCTTGACATACCCAGTTACAACCCTAACTAGATAGGAAAAGTAGGTCAGTACTTGAATAAGAATGGTGCTCCAGTTCCCGCACTAGTGATGTCTCCCACCTTTACCCGGTGCCTTAACATGAAAGACTCTAGAGCTCTCTACTTCCACGAGGCAACTTTATCGCAATTATTCATAACAAGACATCAGTTCAGATCGAATTGGAAGGAGCCAGATTAGCAGATAATATGCAAGTCTCAGTAATCATTGACTTTAAGAGTATCCGACAATTATTAACTGATAGTATTCCAGCAAATGAAATAGGCATGGAATTTCCTGATGGAGAAGTTTTAACCTTATCTTTAGCTGATCATGTTGCAGAGCTGATGATCGAGTGGAATAATTTTACGAGTCGTCATTCCATAACAAGGCCATACCAAATTCATTTTGATGATGTAGAAATTATTATAAAAAGCTGACAGGGGTGCGCCGTCAAGTGGATGGTATGACGGGATTGATATCATTCCGGCTCAAGAGTTGATGGTTTATAGTGGTGGACTCTGGACAAGTGTGACCTATAAACTAGGGACGATTACTACGCATAATTTGATCTTTAAGGGTCGTGAAGATGATAGAACGGGTGTACTTTATTACCGAGGACGATTGGTGAACATCTGGGTATGAGACTAAACTGAAAGAGTTCACACGGCTAGGTTTTATGGGGGCAAACAACCTTACATCTGAACAACCTATAACCTTTGGTGTCCTCAGTGACCCTCACATTACGTTGCCGCATACCTTGCGCGACTATTGCTTTCGCAGTCATTTTTTAGAAGTGGGACTAGCAGTTTTAGAACAAATTTTAGCGGAGTTGGTTGCTCAAGCTGTGCAATTTCTGCTGATTCCCGGTGACTTAACCCAAGATGGCGAACTTGAAAATCATCAATGGCTGGCAGACCGTTTGGCTCATTTACCCTTTCCGAGTTATGTGATCGCAGGTAACCATGATTTGCGTGTACCGCATACCACAGGTCAGCAATTGGGCTTAGCAGATTTTGCTCAAATGTATCGAGGACAAGGCTATCAAAACACCAACCAACCCTACTTCAGCTGTGAAGTAGCACCTAATATCCGTCTGATTGGCCTTAATACAGTATGGTTTGCTGGTGAAACAGCGCGTGTTGGTCTTGATGCAGCTCAATGGGTTTGGCTCAAGGACATCCTTACAACCTATCGGCACCAAGAGATTTTGGTAATGGTTCATTACAATGTTTTGGAACATATCCCAGATCAAGCTAGTAATCCGGCAACTAAGGGCTATATGCTCGAAGGTCATCAGGATTTACAGGATCTTTTGCACCGCTATGGTGCGCGCTGGATTTTTACGGGACATTCCCATATGCAGGACATTGCCTATAAAAATGGCATCTATGACATCACAACAGGTTCGTTAGTCAGCTATCCGCATCCGTATCGTCTATGTACGCTGGCTGCTGGCAAATTAACGGTACGGTCATTTCAAGTGCGAGAGCTGCCTCAATGGCCGGATTTACAAGCGTTTTCGTTGGCACGCACTCAGCGTCTTAGTGATTTTCATCTGCTGCGCTTGTTGACGCAGCCACCCTTGGCTCTTGAGCGTCAGGTCGCCGAACCTTTACTGCCTAAGCTGCGCAACTTTTGGCCTAAGATTTGTGCCGGAGATGCCCAGTTTGATCTGCCAGATCTGCCGCCCCAGGTGCGTGCCTATTTTGAACGTTTTACTGACCTGCCTCCCGGCGATAACCACGCGATCTTGCCACATATTTAATTACGTGCCTTAAGATATACACACAGCTCCCCTAATCTAGCTACACTAAGCACAGATACTTCGATTATTCGAGAAAGTTGATTTGTCGAAAGATAATAGTACGGGGAGGCAGACAGGTGTTAAAGCAGCTATCACGCAAGCAAGTCACAACCTTTTTACTGGTATCAACAGTTTTTCTTTTAGGTAGCTGTAGCAACCAAAAGCCCGATGCTTCTCAAGCCGCCGCTCCGACAGGCGTTCCTGTCACTGTAGCCGCCGTCACTACCAGTACTATTGCTGATACTTCCGACTATGTGGCAACTTTAGTCTCACGTAGTTCCGTCACCCTCCAACCCCAGATCGAAGGACGAGTTTCCCAGATTTTGGTTAAGGCCGGGGCTAAGGTCAAAGCTGGTACTATCTTGATGCGAGTTGATGCCCAAAAACAACAGGCTTCAGTCAATAGCACGGTCGCGGCAATTCAACAAAGTCAGGCTAGCCTAGAGAATGTCCGTCAAACCTTGCGTTCCTTGAATGCGACCCGAGAAGCCAAACTCTCCACCTTAAATTTTCAGAAACAGGACTTCATCCGCTACAGCAGTTTATTAGCTGAAGGCGCAGTTAGCAAACAGACCCTCGCCCAATCTCGTAATTTATTGAATGCCGCTCAAGCTGACCTCGAATCCGTTAATGCACAAATTCAAGCCCAACAAGCCCTGGTTCGTCGCGCCCAAGAAGCTCTTCTGCAAGCCCAAGCCGATAGCCAGCAGCAACAGGTCGCCTTGCAGTATTACAAAGTAGCGGCACCTTTTACGGGCATCATCGGTGATATTCCCGTCAAAGTCGGCGATCAAGTCACTACTGCGAGTCAGCTGCTGACCTTGACCCAAAATGATGTCCTCGAAGTCAATATTGCCGTACCCACCGAAAAAGCAGGGCAAGTACGCCAAGGTTTGCCCGTTGAGTTGCTTGACCCGACAGGTAAAGTCATCGGCACAAGCACGGTCTTTTTTATCTCACCTAAGGTCAATGACCAGAGTCAATCGGTCTTGGTCAAGGCTCGCTATGATAACCGCGCCGGACGGTTACGTGCCGACCAAGTGATTCAAGCGCGTTTGGTTTGGCAGCGTCGTAGTGGCGTTTTAGTACCGACCAGTGCCGTTTCTCGGGTTGCCGGACTAGATTTTGTTTTTGTAGCCCAACCAGGTAAAGAACCCGCCACCCTAATCGCCCATCAGCGTCCAGTCCAGTTAGGCGAAATCCAGGGTAATACTTATCAGGTGATTAGCGGTCTTAAGCCCAGTGAAAAAGTTGTTGTTTCCGGGATTCTCAAACTTGCTGATGGTGCGCCGATTACGGTGACCCAAGGCAGTTAATCTAGCCCAAGCTCATGTCAGCCTAAGGGGATGAAATCATGTTTGTAGATTTTTTCATTCGTAGACCGATCTTTGCAACGGTTTGCGCGATTGTAATTTTTTTGGGAGGGGCGGTTACGATTCCTAATCTGCCCATCGCCCAGTATCCAGAAATCAGCCCGCCCCAAGTCGCTGTCACAGCTAATTACACCGGGGCGAGTGCCGAGGTGGTCGAAAGTACTGTGACCAATATCCTCGAACGTCAGATCAACGGAGCTGAGGGCTTGCGTTATATGACCTCCAATAGTTCTGATAACGGAACAGCTAATATTACGGTGACCTTTGAGCTAGGCACCAACCCCGATATCGCCGCGGTCGATGTCCAAAACCGCATTTCTCGCATCACCGCCCAACTACCCGCTCCTGTCCAACAAACGGGTGTCTCTGTCACCAAACAAACGGGCGTACCTATTCTCGGGATCGGGCTTTTTTCTGATAAAAATGCCTACAACGATGTTTTCTTAAGTAACTACGCTGACCTCTATATGGTCAATGCCCTCAAACGGGTACCCGGTGTTGGTAATGTCGTGATTTTTGGGGAACGGCGTTACTCGATGCGGCTTTGGCTCGACCCCAATCGTATGGCGAGTCGGGGCTTGACGGCTCAAGATGTCATCAGTGCGATCACCGAACAAAATATTCAAGTGGGCGCGGGTAGTGTTGGTCAGCCGCCTTCGGATATCAATCAGCAATATCAAATCACCCTGCGCGCCGTGGGACGGCTCAAGGACCCCCAAGAATTCAGCAACTTGGTGATCAAGACAACAACTGACGGAACACTGATCAAGCTCAAGGATATTGGTCGTGCCGAACTCGGTGCCGAGAACTATGGAACTTTCTTGCGTTTTAATGCCCAACAAGGCGTGGGTTTGGGGATTTTCCCGGTGCCTGGAAGTAATATCCTGGATATTGGACGCGGCGTGAAGGCCAAGATGCAAGAGCTGAGTAGTACCTTCCCGCCCAATATGAAATACCAAGTCGCCTTTGACACCACCGACTTTGTGCAAGAGTCGGTCAATGACGTGGTCAAAACCTTATTTGAAGCAGTTTTATTGGTTGTGCTGGTAATTTTTGTTTTTTTACAAGATTGGCGTTCGACCTTGATCCCAGCGATTACGATCCCAGTGTCCTTGGTGGGGACATTTGTGTTTGTCAAACTCTTTGGGTTTTCGATCAATAGTCTGACTTTATTTGGCCTGACCCTAGCCACAGGACTCGTGGTGGATGATGCGATTGTCGTTATCGAAAATATTGCCCGTCTCAGTAAAGAACGGGGTCAAGAACCCAAAGATTGCGCTTCAGATGCGATGCAGGAGGTCTTCGGCGCCTTGATTGCCACAGCTTTGGTGCTCATGGCAGTGTTTGTTCCGGTGGCATTTTTTCCGGGAACCACAGGTCAGCTCTATAAACAATTTGCGCTGACGATTGCCTTCTCGATTGCGATTTCGACATTTAATGCCCTAACTTTGACCCCGGCGCTCGCGGCTGTCCTCACCAAAAGGGTCGCCGATGAATCAAGTAACTGGTTCTTCCGGGGCTTCAATAACGGCTTTAATTGGGTACGAGAACGCTATGTCAGCATTCTTGACATGTTGAGTCGTTTCCAGATTTTTGTGTTGGCCCTATTTGCCTTAGCTCTGGGCGTGACGGGTTGGTTATTTGTTAAAGTACCGCTGGCTTTTATTCCTGAAGAAGACCAAGGTTACTTTATTACGCTAGTGCAAGCTCCTGAAGGTGTCTCGCTTAACTACACCAGCACGGTGATGCGGCAGGTAGAAAAGCAATTACTCAAACAACCTGAAGTAATTGGTACTTTTGCCGTGGGTGGTTTTGGGTTTAGTGGCAATAATCCTAATAGTGCGATCATTTTTACTACGCTCAAACCTTGGTCAGAACGCCATAACCCAGCTGAAGCGGCAAGTGCCGTGGTCAATCGGATGCGCGGGCCTTTTTCTGGCATCAAAGAAGCGATCGTTGTGCCCTTTAGTCCGCCCTCAATTCAAGGGCTGGGAAGCTTTGGGGGGTTTCAGTTTGAGTTGCAAGACCGAGGTGGCAATGATATTAACGCGTTTGCCAAAGCGAGTAATGAACTGATTGGCAAAGGTAACCAAACACCTGGTCTGGCGAGTGTCTTTAGTACATTCAAAGCCGATACACCCCAACTCAAAATCGAGGTCAACCGCGACCGAGCCAAGATCCTGCGGGTTGATATCTCGGATATTTTTAATACCCTGCAAACGTTCTTGGGTTCACGTTACGTCAATGATTTCAACCTCTTTGGTCAAACCTATCGCGTCTATGTCCAGGCTGACCAACAGTTTCGGGCTAGCCCGGAGGCGATTCGTAAGCTCTATGTTCGGTCGCAAATGGGTCAAATGATTCCTTTGAGTAATCTGATCTCCGTGACCCCGACTACCGCTCCACAAACGATTACCCACTACAATCTCTACCGTTCCATCGAAATCAACGGGGCTGCCGCCCCTGGCTATAGCTCTGGGCAGTCCCTTGATGCTATGGAAAAACTGGCTCGCCAAGTCCTGCCGCTCTCGATGGGCTACGAATGGTCAGGGATTGCTCGTGAAGAAAAACTCTCCGGTGGTCAAGCTCCTCTGATTTTTGCGCTGGGTCTGATTTTTGTCTTTTTGGTCTTAGCGGCGCAGTACGAAAGCTACATTGACCCGTTTATCATCTTGCTGGCGGTTCCCTTGGCGGTACTTGGTGCCTTGCTAGCTCAGTCTTCACGCGGCTTTGCTAATGATGTCTACTGCCAAATTGGTCTGGTCATGCTGGTTGGTCTCGCGAGTAAAAATGCGATCTTGATCGTTGAATTTGCTAACCAACTGCGTAAGGAAGGTTACCCGATTATCAAATGTGCGATCCAAGCTGCTTCTGAACGGTTGCGCCCAATCTTAATGACAGCGTTTGCGTTTATCCTCGGGGTTTGGCCTTTGGTCACGGCCTCGGGTGCGGGTGCGGCTAGCCGTCAGTCTCTGGGTACGGCGGTATTTGGGGGTATGATCGTAGCGACTTTCCTCAGTCTCTTTATCGTCCCGATTCTCTATATTGTGATCGGTAGTCTGCGCGAACAGTTTACCAACCGAGATAAGCGTTTAAAAGCGGCTTCCGACTGATACTATTCAACTTAAATGGTCAGCCCAATACCCCACTGGTCGGGAACAAGCAATAGGTCTTCCCTAGCATTGGGGCGGAGGGCTTTCTCAGGGCATGGATGACTATCTAAACAGAAGTGGTATGAATACTAAATTCACTGTTGATGACAAAGACAATAAGTCCAGATTTAACAATCCATAGATAGTAAGAGCTAATCATTGTTCTTTGTAGCTTGTAATATTGCCCACTTATTACCTTCATTGTCAAAACACATAAAGCTGACATCGGCATTATGTAATATCTCAAAGGTACTCCAGTTGACCATTACAAATTTTGTTCGTGTTAAATACTCATCAAACATGTAAGGCTGAATATCATCTTTTACCCCTTGAAAAGCTCCTAAATCAACCTTACTATTATCTAGCATTGACTCCCGTTCAACTCCTGTAATTAAGTTTGATTCAACATCACCTATGGTTGATTGGTGCCAGCCACCTTGTTTCCATTCTGTATAATATTGCTTCTTAAACCGTAAGCATAATAAGTCATAGGGGAAAGGAAACCCATACGTATATTCTAACCTTATCCCTCCATCTAGTTTGGCGATTAGCTATGGTAATGACTAATCTGGTATTGCAACATGGGTTTTACGCGCTGAAATTCATGCCGCCGGAGCTATCCAAAGGGCTGCGGATATTATTCTAGCTCAGTACGATTTAAATAGGTTTTCAAGCCCATTAAACAAACTAATGTTAATCCAGGTGCGGTAGGCTGAAAAGCGTCAGTATTAGGGATCAAAACTGTGGGTATCACCATCGAGCAACGGCAATATACAACTTATATCCTCACCGCTGAGGATGGGTCTTCACGTATTGAGCTTATTCCCGAGCGTGGCGGCATTGTCACCAGTTGGCAAGTCGGCGATAAGGAACTGCTATATCTTGATAGCGAACGTCTCACCGACCCCAAACTTAGCGTGCGCGGTGGCATCCCGATCTTATTTCCGATCTGCGGCAATCTGATCGATCACAGTTATACCTATCAAGGGACGATTTACCCACTTAAACAACATGGTTTTGCACGTGATTTGCCTTGGCAATTTGCCGAGACCCCAGAGCAAACCAATAGTATTACGCTGATTCTGGAGAGCGATGCCATAACTTTGGCAGGTTTTCCCTTTGCCTTCCAGCTAGCCTTTACCTACACACTTGAGGGTACAGCGCTTGTTATTCATCAACAATTCATCAATTTGTCTGATCACGTCATGCCCTTTGCAGCAGGTTTCCATCCTTATTTTTTGGTACCAGATAAGACACAACTGAGCTTTGAAATTCCAGGTACAACATATTGGGATAACGTGACTAAGACGACCCAAGCCTACGACGGAACCTTTGATTTATCACAAGCGGAGATTGATGCTTCCTTCAATCAGTTATCAGCAGCGTCTATGCACATGATCGATCAAGCCCGTCAGCTGACCCTGAGCGTTGAATACGATCAACCCTTCACTACCTTTGTTTTCTGGACCGTGCAAGGTAAGGAATTTATCTGTCTTGAACCCTGGATGGCACCACGTAACGCGATGAATACGAGCATCAACTTGCAGCATATCGAACCACAAACTAGCTTCGAGACTGAGGTGCGTTTCGTCATCAAGGCTTGAATAGGCGTTTGGCTCTTTGACCTAATTAATCCGTAGACTCATTAGACCACTTGCACGAATGATAAAGTCAGGACAAAACCTGTAGCCAGCCGACACTCAGAGGTTGCACCTTACTATGCCAGAGAGCTACAAGTACAAGTACACGACTAAAGCCCTTATCAAGCAGTGGCTCACGGCTACACTTCTATTTGCGACAGCAGCACCGTTCTTGTTGGTGCCCCTGTCCTTGGTATTTCCTGTGGCTGCGCAGACTAAGCAAGAACAGAAAGCTGAGGCAAATCACCTGATGAATCAGGCTCTCCAGCAATTGCAGAGCAGCCAGTATGAAGCGGCAGTGCAATCGTTGCAACAGGCGCTGGAACTGTATCGCACCGTGCAAAACCGCAAGGGGGAAGCTGCGGCGCTGCTGGGTCTGGGCAATGCTTACGATTCGCTATCACAACATGAGAAAGCCATCACGTACTTGCAGCAGGCGTTGCCTATCTATGAGCAAGTTAAAGACCGCCAGGGAGAAGCCAATGCACTGGGTAATCTAGGCGATTCTTACCAGTCGCTTTCTCAGTACGATAAGGCCATTGATTACTACCAGAAGGCGTTGCCTGTCTATCAGCAAGTTAAAGACCGTGATGGGGAAGCCAATGCACTGGGTAATCTGGGTATTGCTTATAAGTCGCAGGCGCAGTACGCCAAAGCCATCACGTACTATCAGCAGGCGTTGCCTATCTTTCAACAAATTAAAGACCGCAAGGGGGAAACTGCGGCGCTGAAGAATCTGGGCACCGTTTACCAATCGCTGTCGCAGCATGACAAAGCTATCAATTACTACCAGCAGACATTACCCATCTATCAGCAAGTCCAAGACCGCAAGGGGGAAGCTACGGCGCTGAATAATCTGGGCAATGTTTACCAGTCGCTGTCGCAGTACGACAAAGCCATCACGTACTATCAGCAGGCGTTGCCTATCTTTCAACAAATTAAAGACCGCAAGGGGGAAACTGCGGCGCTGAAGAATCTGGGCTATCTTCTAAAAAAACAGAACTAGCCCGAGTTATACTCTTTCCGTTTGATTAGCAGGTTTTTGTTCTGGGCCACCAGTGGTAGAACAAGTATCTCTTGAGCAACTCGGTCTGCTTTGATAAACTACGACATCGTTGCTCTAATCGCTCTTCCTCTTCTTCAATCGTCACCCAAACCCGATTGGCTAAGGGCTCATCCACCAAAGGCCATAATCGTTCTGCTGGCTGTAACTCAGGACTATAGGCAGGTAAAAACTCCAGCACCACCCCCTCAGGCACCTTTAATTTGCCGCTA
>JBBRQP010000103.1:0-9429 GCA_038226175.1 Gloeobacterales cyanobacterium | reverse complement strand
TTAGCTAAAACAGCAGAAGCCTCACGCCATAATCTCTGATTTGGCGTGAGATGAAGGCGAGGGAGGATACCGACGACAAAACGAACTGTTAATCTTGCGGTGTGTCTTGGTCTTCGATGTACTTCTTAAGCGTTGAGACTGTGACACCTCCACAAGAGGCGATAAAGTAAGAGCCATTCCACAAAACATCTTTGTAATAGAACTCGTTTACCCGCTCCTCAAACTCGCTTCGGAGCCGCCTGCTGGTTACGGTCTTCAGGTTGTTGACAAGCTTACTCAATTCAACGCCTGGGTGGTACTGGAAAAGTAGATGAATGTGGTTTTCTTCACCGTTAAACTCAACTATCTTGCATTCCCATTTACCGAGTAAGTCTTCAAGGATCTCATGTGTTCGATCTAGCATTGGCTTGGTGAATAGCTTTTTTCGGTACTTTGTGGTCAGCACTAAATGAGCCTTTAAGTCTGACACAGAACGCCCTCTAGAAACAAAATCATTTTTCATGCGGGGATTTATTTCTAATTGGTGTATACTTAAATAGTATCACTAACTAAGTCATTCAAGTGAGAACCGCCTACCAGTATCGCTTACGTCCAACCTCTAGCCAGATCGCCACAATGAGCGCATGGCTAGAATTGCTGCGTAGGCAATACAACTACCGACTGGGTGAGCGGTTCAATTGGTATGAACAAAATCGCTGTGATGTGAATGCCTGTCCCCTTGTCTGCCACCTAAGCGAACTGAAGGACAATCCCAACTTTTACTCCCAGAAGCGCGACTTGGTTAATTCAAAGCGACTCTTCCCGGAGTACAAGAAGATTCATTCTCAAGTGCTTCAGAACTGTGTAGAGCGCGTTAAAAAAACGTTTGACAGGTTTCTCTCAGGAGATACCAACGGCAAGAAATCAGGGAAGCCTCGGTTTAAGGGGCAAGGGCGATATCGCTCGTTTACCTTTGCGCAGGTTAAGCAAGACTGCATCAATGGCAACCTCATTACGCTGCCTAGTTTTGGCAAGATCAAACTGATTGTGCATCGTCAGATTCCGCAAGGCTTCAAACTCAAGACTGCTACCGTTGTCCAAAAGGCGGATGGTTGGTATGTGATTCTCAGCCTTGAAGATGCCTCTGTACCAGAACTCAGCCCAGATCTGCCCACAATGGGCAATACGATTGGGATTGATTTGGGGCTGAAAGCATTTCTTGTGACAGATAGCGGGGAGGAGGTTGTAATTCCTCAGCCCTATCGCAAAGGGCAGAAGCGGTTAAGTCGGCTCCAGCGTGTTCTATCTCGCAAAACGAAGGGGTCAAATCGTCGCAAAAAAGCGGTGAAGCGCGTGGCAAAGCAACATCTGAGGGTGGCTAATCAGCGCAAAGATTTTCATTGCAAAACCGCCAAAAAAATTCTGGCTCAAGGGAAGCATGTTGCTCATGAAAAGCTAAACATCAAAGGTCTAGCTAAGTCTAGACTGGCAAAATCGGTGAATGATGCTGGATGGGGTACATTCCTGCAAATTCTAGAAACCAAGGCTGAAAGAGCTGGGTTGCTAGCAATTGCTGTGAATCCAAACGGTACGACTCAAAGCTGTTCTGGGTGCGGTACGAAAGTCCCCAAAACCCTTAAGGACAGGATTCACGCCTGTCCTGAATGTGGTCTAACGCTAGACCGTGACCACAACGCAGCCATTAATATCAAACACTTGGCGGTAGGGCATTCCGTCAATAAAGCTCGTGGAGTCCTAAGCAATAGCCGGACTGGGAAACGAGAAGCCTACACTGTATGCGAAGCATCAGTGTAGGAGTATGTCACCGTGATTTCTGCTTTTCTATTTACACAGCTGGACTCTAAAACGGAGCACCTATGGCTTGCTCTAAGTCAGCATAGGCGCCCTGATAGGCTGTCACGGCATCAAGGTAGCCAGAACGCACCTGTTGGTTCGCCTGTTGCGCCAAGATTGCTGCTGCTAGTCCCGTCTTCCCCACTTGATAACTCTCTTGAGCTAACCTCACCACTTCGGCAGAGGCAGGCAAAAGATTCGTTTGGTAGCGACGAATTGTTTCACGACCAGCCTCTAGCGCACGATAAGCTGTTTTTACATCTACAACAATTTGAGCGCGTACAGCAGTTTCCTGAAGTGCAGCCTGTTGCACCGTTGCTTCAGCTTGAGCAATCTCACCTTGCTGATTGTAAAAGATGGGAATATTTACCCCTATACCCGCTAACACCCCTGTCAATTGTGGATTCCCATTAGTGAGTGTCGTAAAGGTAGAAGCACCCGTCACCTGTAAATCAGGAATCCGTTGGGTTTGAGCCAAATTTAGTTGCGCTTGAGCCGTTAGTCTTTGCTGTTGATTGATCAACAAATCAAAACGGTTTGTAAGGGCTTGAGCAACAAGGGTTTCGACAGCTGGAAAGCTGACATTGAGCGCAGGAACCAGTTCCGTTTTTTCTACAGACAACTGAAAAATACTTTTGTCCGCAGGTTCCAGACTTTCATCGGGAGCGTACCCCAGTAATCCATTCAGGGCATAGCGAGCTTGTTCAATGCGACTGAGCCCAACAACACGACCCGTTTCTACTTGATCTCGGGTAAGTTGTGCTTGAATCACTTCTGCTCCAGGAGAAACCCCAGCCTGAAACCGTTTGGTGGCAATGAAGAGAAATTTATCTACAAGGGCAGTTTGTGCCTCAACTGCCTTCAAATTCGCCTCAGCGGTCGTCAGTTGAGCGTAGGCACGGCGTACTTGAGCATGAATCACAAAGCGCAACGCATTGAACTGAAGTGCGGTCAAGCGGTATTGCGCTTCGGCTAGCGATAAACGGGCAGGACGTTTACCTCCTAATTCGATGGTCTGTGTCACGCCCACCTGTTGAGGATTCCCGCCCTCGGTATAAACCGAACCAAACCCGTATTGCACCCCAAGCTGAGGATTAGGTGTAACTCCTGCAATCGTAATGCCCGCTTGAGCAATATTCAGACTGCGTTGGGCAGCAATTAGCTGCGGACTATGTAGGTCAGCTTGTTGAAATACCTGCTGCAGGGTAAATTGTCGCGGCGCTATAGTAGATTGTGCTTGGGTAGAAGACAAATTCACCCACAAAGACATAGCAGAAAACAGGAACCATCGGGACAATCTTTTACAAACCATGAATGACTTTGTGTGGGAACAGATTACATCATGTTAGAAAACAATATTAAAATCAATGTGAGATGTAAGCGCAACAGTAAAGATTAGGAATATTTGGGCAGTGTCGTCATGTAATCCTAAACGCGATATTTCTATCAAAAGTAACATCGATAGCTTTTACGAAATGATTTTGGCAATAGTAAAAGCCCCCTCTGTCGCCAAGCTACCCGCAAGCACTGTCTGCAATATCTTGTAAAACGGCTAGTACGCTCGGTGCAGGCAATACACTGAGCTTTTGTAAGGTAGACAACTCTGTCTAGCTCAATCATCGCTAATTATAGTAAGGTTGCGCTATTGGCTTGGGAAACGTGTTGTGGTCGAACCAATTTTATTAGTATTGTCGTCGGACTGGTTTTGGTGACCTTGACTGGTTTATTTGTGGCATCTTGGTTGCAGTACAAACGGGAAACGCCTTTCGGTGATTAGTTTTTAGACATCCCCGGAACATTGCGTTCAATTCTGACGTATCTCTCTCCTCCAAAGGTAAGTACTACATGATGCGTGATCATTATTCCCGTCGTCAGGCGATGACCTTCTTGAGCAGCGGCGTTGCGAGCCTCGGACTTGCCCAAACAACGTCTGCACGCTCTAATAAATTTGTCATCAACGACCGGGTCGTTTCTGACCCTCACGTTTCCCTCAAAGACCCTGATTTTGATAATTATAATTTTCGTATAGCTTGGCATGATAATGCTGGTAGTAATGGCGGTGGCAATATCTGGATTGCAGATGTTAACCCTCTGACTGGTGAGCTATTTCCCGCTAATGGTCAAGGTCTTCAAGTCGGTACTGGAGAAAAAGATGGGTATAACGGTGTAACTTGGGGCTTTACTGCTAGTGGGTTAGGAATTTATTACACCAAAAATGATCCACCACTTAACGGCAGCTTAGGCGTTGTTAACTTTAACCCTACTACCAATACTTGGACTGATGGTTTTTTACCGGGTGGAACCGACTATCTGGGGCCTTATCCCAGCTTAGATATCTATGACACGATGGGCTTGCGGATATTTTATAAGACCGCAAATTCACAAGATACCCAAATTGCTTATTGGGGCTATCTTGACTCTACAACTGGTGCTCTCACTAATCCAACTTTATTGCCAGCAGGAACCGACCGTGGTCGGTGGATACCTGGCAAACGTTCTTTGATTATGAATATCAAAACTACCAATCGCATACAGCAAACCTATCAATATGATGTAGATACGGCACTTCTTACTCAGTTGACCTTTGATGCAGGCACCAAAAACTATTCGTATATGTGGAAAGCACCCGAATTTAATAATGACTACATTTTTTTTAATACCGTTCAATTGAATGATGTGAATGGAGTCTATGTTGGCGATGCTATGAATTTTTATAGTTATGACCCAGTTAAAGGTAAATGGATTAACTTTTATAGCTTTGACTACACTAGTCTGGCACCAAAATTCCCCTTCTTTCTCTCACCACAGCAATTTATTTATAACGGACGGTCTTATGTATTTATTGAACTGCAAACCCAGGCACAAGTCCAAAACCGTCAATATCCTAACTTGATCTGGATTGCTGGAATTGACAAAACGAATCCCTTTTTCCGGCAAGTAAGTGCTGGTGATCCGACCAACAAAAATGCCCTTAACCAAACTTCACGCAATAACCCTAAGGCATTCTTTCTAGCCGATGGGAGACCTTACATTTATTACCAAGAAAAAACGATGAATGACAATCCCTATATGGTATCGGGCGGTACTCGCATCTTACATATTTGTGATACAGGTTTGTAATGACGGTTCAAAAGTAAATCTTGACGGGCTTTAAGTTCCGGTTTCTGTGGCTTTGCTGAGTGCAATGTCAGACTACCCCTACTACGGTCACCAGCAGTTAGCATAAGGTTACTGTCCACTAAATTGGAGAAAGTAGATTTAGAAAATGAAGACGGCAATCTCATTTACTCGGTAGAAATTGGCAAGCGGGAACTTACGATTGATGAAGGGAATGGCAAGGTACTGCTCGTCGAATAAGTTGGTAATTGCAAGATACCGTTACACACCACCCCTAATAATTCCCATCATGGAGACATTAAATAATGCAACACAAGTTCTCTCGTCGTCAAATTTTAGCCGCTGGTTTGGCAAGTGGTGCCTTAGCTCCTAATCTTTCTGCTCATGCTAGTGATAGTTTTGTCATCAGTGACTGCGTTGTTTCTGACCCTACCGTAACACTACCTGACCCGGACTTCGACAATATTAACTACCGAATAGCCTGGGGTGACGTCGAGAACACAGGCAACCTTTGGGTCGCGGGTATTGATGCGGTAACTGGCGATCTGCTACCGACCACAGGCCAAGGACAACTTGCTGGCATCGAAGAACTTCGTGCTTACAATGGCCCCACCTGGGGATTTCAGCAAGGGTCTATAGGTGCTGTAGTTAGTAATATTTATTTCACTAAAAATCATTCAAAACTGCAAAGTGGTTATGGCATATCAAAATCGACGTTAATGGGGTCCACTTGGGTCGAGAGTCCTATCCCCTATACGAATGGCTTTGCCGGCCCCTATGCTAGCCGTGATCTCAATGACCCCACCAGCATCCGTCTTTTTTTTAAGGGCTCAGGCAATCTTGCCTACTGGCGTTATGAAGACGACCCTACCAGTACAA
Source organism: Gloeobacterales cyanobacterium (assembly GCA_038226175.1). GTDB lineage: Bacteria > Cyanobacteriota > Cyanobacteriia > Gloeobacterales > Anthocerotibacteraceae > JBBRQP01. Next base: position 3,600 of record JBBRQP010000103.1, on the reverse strand, counting down.
CCCGTCTACCGGATGGTACTGACCGAGCGCGTTGGGTTTTGGGTCAACATGCCTTGATTATGAATATTAAGACAACAGCTCGTATTCAGCAGATCTATCACTATGACGTGGATACGGCGTTACTGACCCAGCTTACCTTTGACTCTGGAACCAAAAATTATGCCTATATGTTTCAAGCACCAGAGTTTGATAATGCCTATATTTTCTTTTGTACAGTGGCTAATCCTGACGGCAGTGGTGATGCGATCAATCTTTATAAATTTGATACTACCAAAGCCCAATGGGTTAAGTTTAATCAGCTAACGATTCCAAGTAATTACCCCTATATTCTCTCCCCAGAACCATTTGTCTATAGTAGAAAGTCTTATATTTCTTTGGTGGCTTCCCCTGCTTCCCAAGTCCAAAACCGTCGCTATCCGAGCGTAGTCTGGATTGCTGGCATTGACCCCAAGGCTCCATTTTTCCGTCAAGTGAGTAAGGGCAAGGATACGAGCCAACGGGATGGCATCAACCGCAATAACCCCAAAGCCTTCTTTTTGGCTGACGGAAAGCCCTATATTTACTATCAAGAAGTGACTTCAACCACCAATTCCTATGGCGTTGCCGGAGGTACCCGTATCCTACACCTGTGTACCACTGGCCTATAGATCAGGCTGTAGACGGTCTTGAGCATCCCCTTGACGATGGCAGCATTTGGGGTTGGGGCTACTATCTTAGTTTTAGCTGTGGGACTGCTTAACCCACACCTCTCTCCTGCGCGCTTTATTATGATTGGTGCTTTAGGCACTATCCTTCTTGCCTTTTTCCCGGCGAGCACCGTAGGGCTTGTGCCGCTGATGGTGCTTTGGCTGCTGGCTGGAGCTGGACAAAATTGGGTCAATTTACCAACCCAAACCCTGATTGCCAACCTTACCCCATCGGCCTTTCAGGGTCGCGTCCATAGCACACACTTTGCCTGGAATCACCTGCGGTGAACCTTTGCCTATCCCCATTGCGGGTTGGCTTGGCAATCAATTCGGCGGCTAATCTTTTTTCTATGGCAGCTTTTTGGGATTAGGGGTATTTGCTCTTTTTCAACTTACTTTGGCTCCCCATAAACCGCCTGAGCATAGCTATGATGAACCTCATCACGACCCTTACATTTCTGTGGGTAAGTCCCACCGTCATCCTGCCCATGACTACGAGAACACTGTAGCTCACCGCTACGGTCACTACTAGTCCTCTTGATTTACCTGGGATTGGACCAGCACTTTATCAATGCGGTTGCCATCCATATCTAGGATTTCAAAGTTAAGCCCGCCCCAGGCAAAACATTCACCTGTCCGGGGAATATGACCCAGATGGGCCATAATCATTCCGCCTAAGGTCTGATAGCTGCCACGAGTAAGCGGGGGCAAACGACCCAAACTTTGCTCTAATTCATCTATCGGCACCATGCCATCAAGCAGCCAAGAACCATCCTCCCGTTGTATCGCTTGCTTCTCCCCCTCTTCCCCTGCCGCAGGTAAATCGCCAACTAAAGCCTCTAAAATATCATTGAGAGTCACGAGCCCCTGGACATCCCCAAACTCATCTACCACCAGAGCAATGTGGGTACCCGATTGCTTAAAGGACTCCAGAACCCGGAGCGCATGGGTGCTCCCTGGAATAAACAGGGGTTGTCGGAGGGTTGTCGTTAAATCTAGCGGTTTTCCCGCTAAAGCCCGTGCTAGTAAGTCTTTGACCTGTACAACACCCAACACTTGGCTCAAACTCTCCCGACAAACGGGAAAGCGGGAGTAAACACTGTCAATAAAATGGGTACGATTACTCTCCTCGGACTCATCCAAATCGAGCCAGATGATATCGGGTCTAGGGGTCATCAATGCCTTGACCTGGCGGTCGCCCAGACGAAATACCCGTTGAACTATATCCTGCTCTGCTTCCTCAAACATCCCCGCTAACGTACCCTGCTCAATCAGGACTTTGATTTCCTCCTCTGTGACCGGGGCTTCTTCGGTTTCTTTGACCCGTAATAGGCGTAGTCCCAATTCTGTAGAAAGACTCAATAGACTTATAACTGGGGAAGCGATTTGAGAAACGATCCCCATCGGTCGAGCGACTAATCCAGCGATACGTTCCGGGTTACTCAGCGCAAAGCGTTTAGGGATGAGTTCCCCAACCACCAAAGATAAATAACTGATAATAGTGACCACAAGGCCAAGAGCCAAACTTGCGCTATAAGGAGCCAAGAGCGGAACCTGTTGCAAAAGTTCAGCTAACTTTTCAGAAATCGTCGCTCCCCCAAAGGCTCCTGCAAAAATTCCAATGAGGGTAATGCCTGTTTGAACCGTGGATAAAAATCGATTGGGGGACTCTGCTAGTTCTAAAGCCGCTTTCGCCCCAAGATCACCCTCATTGGCTAGTTGCTGTAGCCGTCCTTTGCGAGACGAAACCACCGCCATCTCTGACATGGCAAAGATCCCATTAGCCAACACCAGCACCAGCACAATTAAAATTTCAGTTGCGACTGAAGCCATTGCAAAATCCTAAAGGTTAAAATAACACCCCTAGGGTTATTGGGTGTTTTTCTCATCGTAACTTACCTAACCGCCTTGACTGAGGAGAAATACTCACAGTAATACCTCTTATACTCTTTCCGTTTGATTAAGATTAGCAGGTCTTTGTTCTGAGAACCTAGTAGTAAGTATTTCTTGAGTAACTTGCATTCAGGGCGTTTACAAGACTGAGGTTCTTTCTCATACCTTATTCTATAAGTGGAAAATTCGTAAGTAGGAATACTAACTTTTATCTGTAATATTTTCTGTAGGTATGATTCTACTTATAATTTAGAATAACTATAAGTAAAATCATGATAATGATTAAAAAGTAACTAACTATGTATTCTTGATAACTGTAAGTCATCTAATGATTATGATAACGTGCAGCTTGTTTTAACCAAAACAAGCTGCAACATGAACCTTAAAACCTTCTTTCTCAAACTCTGGAATTTACTTGGCTTTGTGCGATTTTATAGCTTACTTTGCATTCTAGGCTTAGTTTGGCCTCTAGCTAGCCCAGCTGCTCCTGCACCTAAAGGCACCAATACCAATTATTTTTTTAGCCCTCAAGACATGATGACCTTAGGACTTCCTGGTTTACCGCGTTACTATATTGTCCATACCCCCCCTAACTACAATGCTCAAACAGCTTACCCTGTCATCCTCTTTCTACATGGAGGCACAGGTTATGCCCAGCAGGTCAGTAATAAACAAATCAATTTATCTGATTATGCTGACCAATTGGCAAATGCCAATCAGCCCACCTTTATAACTGTTTATCCCCAAGGTTACACTAGCAGTGCCGGTGGCTACTGGAATGCTGGTAACTGTGATGATGGTAGCGGCACCGCTCAAGGGATTAATAAAGTCAACATCACAGCTTGTACCGGAGATGCCAATATCGCAGGAAGTGATGATATCAACTACATCAATACCATTCTTGATTTAGTTGCCAGTAACTATGCCATTGACCAAAAACGTATCTATGCCATGGGTCATTCCAACGGCGCTGTCTTTACCCATCGTCTAGGCTGTGAATTATCCAACCGGGTTACGGCTA
>JBBRQP010000102.1:0-9722 GCA_038226175.1 Gloeobacterales cyanobacterium | reverse complement strand
TTTGACATTTACTTACAAACCCATCTACGGTGATCGCCCCGGACGTGGTCGTAAACCAGTGGTCGAGGTCGAGTTTGAAGTATTCTACCAGGCTAAACCCGAACCGGCCCAAGTGTCGAGTCTGCACGAGCGGTTGATCAAGCAGTTCCGGCTGCGGCCTGATCAGGCCGACCAGGTACTAGCTACGCATTCTGCTGAGGTTGTCAACCGGCAATTGTTCGATATTCAAACTAAAGCGGCCGATGGGAAGGTTAAGAACGTAGGTAGTTACACCGCCAAAGTATTTGGTTTAGAAACAAAAGGGGGAAAAAATGGAGACTAAAAAACCACTCGAACTAATTCCACCTATGCGCCGGGGTGCAAACTCCTATAAACCCGAAGATATTCGTCGGTGGGGGGTTGAACGATTCTTGGATGAAGTGGCTCCCAAAGAGCCTTTCAAAATACCTGATTTGGGCTTCACAGAAGAAGAAAACCGACGGATGGACGAGATTATGCGCGAAGAGCGCCAAGCAACTGCGGATGGTCTTTGATACAAACTTGATTATTCAGCATATACGCCGGTATCAGCAATTGCCTGACCGAGCAATCATTTCGATGGTTGTAGCTGGCGAGTTGGAAGCCTTTGCCCTGAAAGCCGATTGGGGATATCAGAAGGTCTCTTTCATGCAGTCTATACTAGATTATTATCCTTTGGTGGAGGTATCTCGGGCACTAACCCCTTTGTATGCACAAGTCGATGCTTACAGTCAGGGAAAGCTCAGATTACAGCCACTACCACCGGGGGTATCAGCTAGAAACATGGGCAAAAACGATTTATGGATTGCGGCTGTAGCGCTATACTTCGATATGGATTTACACACAGCCGACAATGACTTTGACCATTTGCCGTCCTTAGGTTTACGGTTAGTGAAAGACAAATGAGCCTGCCTTACTGTTAAGAACCGAATAAAAACCGGCGAATGCCTGTCAATAGACCTGGGCTTTGCGTCTGCTGAATAGCGGTTAGAATCTCTTTCTTGAAGTGGTCGAAATCATCGACGCTGACAAATTTGGTGGGGTCCAAATCCTCCTGACGGGTCAGCGCCTGATTCTTGGGCTTGATGATTAACTCCTGGCAGTACTGCCGTAGCGTAGTGCCGAAAAACTCCTCTAGCGTCTTATCCTCCCTACTGGCTGCTTTGGCAATGATCCGGCGTGTCTCGATGTCGACCCGAACAGACCAGGGATCAGCTTTATCTGCTCGCTCTGGACGCCCCTTTTTCTTTCCTGTATTGTCCTTATTCGTTTCAGCAATACCGTTTTCCACGATCTGTATAGGTGATATTCAGGCGGTAATACTAAAACTATATTTCGGTATTGGCGAAATGATTTAAGCCAATACAGATCCAGGTAGCCTTTACCGTGCCTGTTCTGGTACCGCATACGCCCGGTGTGGGTGGCACAAGCTGGCCACTTCCGAGGCTGGCAACGGTAGCTCCTCTCAGAGTCTAAGTTGGGAAGCGAACAAGTCCTCTCATTGCATTTTTCGGGGTTTGGAGCCTATCTGCCAATGTGTCTGGTTTCGGGTTATAATCCCTTAACATAACATTCAATATAAAACCAACCTCCCTAAAGTACTACGTTCTGGTCATGATCGTAAGCCGCCCGGTGTTGCACTTTACCACGTTTGGGGTACCTTACCGAAAGTATATTGAATAGCCTGGAGGTAGGAGCCTTAAATTCCTACCCCCAGGCTATTTGCTTACTCGATAAGTACCTTCTGGCTGGCCCGCTGTCCGCCACTTACTACCTCTACAATCAATACACCTCGCACGCTGCCCGGCAACACAATCGCTTCGGTGTGCTCGCCGCCCGTACCCGTGATGAACTGGGTAGCCCGCACGGCCCGACCGGTTAAATCAACTAGCCGCAGGCTGGCTTTCTCGCCTGGTTTGGTCTGAAAATGCACCGTAAAGCGACCGTTGCTGGGGTTAGGGGCAATCCGCAGCCCCAGCTCGACGGTTTCCGTAGGTTCCTGTGCCGCCAGCCGCGCCCCACAGGCATCACCGGCGAACTTGAGGCACTGGCCCATTGTCGTAGTCGAAAAGCCCGGATTAGCCGTGATGTAAGGCAGCCAGTCACGAGGCGTATCCCCATCGGTATTACTCCAAACGGCATATTTACAGCCTCCCCTCGCTTGTACCACCACCTTTACATTGGGATCACCCACGGCCCGGTAGGCTACCTGCGCCCCATCGGTATAGATAGAACAATCGGGACCACCACCGCAGCCGCTGAGGCTAAAGGTGAGGTTAGCGGACTGGTTGTTACAACCGGCTTTACTTGCCGTCAGCGTGTAGGTGAAGCTACCGTTGGCATTGGGTACGTTGAATGATACCGTTGTGCCACTGCCACTGATGCCGTTGCCGCTCCAACTGTAGTTCACCCCGCCGCAGTCGGCCCCGTTACAGCCCGCCGTGAGTTGTATACCCTGCCCACAGGAGGGCGTAGCTACATTGCTGCTCACCGTAGGGCTAAAAGTACAAGCAGGTGCGGTTGTGCCACAAGACTCACCGTTAAACTTAAGGCACTGGCGCATATCGGCCTTCGTGAAGCTGCCAATGGTATTGACGTAAGGCATCCAGTCATAGGGCATGTCCTCGCTGCCATCACTCCAGACAGCATACTTACAGGCTCCCCGCTGGCGCACGACGACTTTCACGTTGGGATCGCCAATATTACGATAGGCCACTTCGGTCCCCTCGGTAAAGGATGAACAAGCATCGGTGGGAGTCTGCACGTCATTGACCACTCTAAAGGGCAGTTGCACCGTTTGGGTAACAATGCGGTTTCCCTGACCATTGGTCATCACAGCCCGATATGTACCGGTTCCTGAAAATGCAATACTGGTGGCCACCGTATTAGCCAGATCGAAGCCGGTGCCGTTATCCTGTACCCATTGGGTCGTATAGCCTGGTAAGGTAGTGGCCGTTGTGCCGTCATCGCTGATGGATAATAGCTGTGGCAACGTGCTCGTTCCATCTACCGTCACAGGGACAATGGTATTGGGGTTAGCCAATAGTGAATTGAGGTTATCAAACCAGGCGTTAGCCGCCTGCGCCAGCCCATCGGATCCATTAGAATTGTTAGCATCCCGGCGACCAAAGTGAATTTCATCGCCAGTACGCCGGGCCGTAACGCTGGCATCAGTGTCAGGGCCTTCGAAAACTTGACCTAATCCGTTTGCGGCTGCTGTCGATACGGCCAAACTCTGTCCATTTCGGACAGTGTTACTATTGCCGGGACTTGGGCCTCCGTAGTTATTCGTTATAGTGAAATAGGATGTCTTGCCAATTACCCAAGGTACTGGTTTTCCAAAATCCTGCCGCGATTGCTGGATAACAGCCTGTAGTAAATTACTGTAGTCAGTTGCATTGGCAATAGTGCGTTCGGTACCCCAGTTGTCAGTTAGTGCTCGTACATCGGTTTCACCTTGTAACCATAACACTGACCGTACGCCAAAGCTGGAGCCGTATAGATTCAATGATTTCCTTAATAGAAGATAAGGAGCACCTCTAGAAAAAGTAGGTGGATTTGCGCCAGGCTGTCCTAACGGCTCTCCTTGGCCATCTTTTGAACCTGCCCAATTTTTGATAGATGTACCACCAAACGCAGCGTTATAGAAAGCTATGGGTACGTTGTATTGAGCAGCCAACCGTTCACCGACCCGTGCCCAATACCAGAGAGAGCCTCCGGCGGGTGCAATGCCCTGATTAGTGGCTACATCTTTGGCGGCTACTGTCGGTGTCAGATATTCCTTTCGGACAGCATCTACCGATCTTGTATAGGAAAAGTCTATAAAATCGCTTGGATTGACAGCATTCGGTTGGACGCGTACGGCGTCGTAACTGGGCAGTGGGTAAGCGACGTTCAAATCATTTGTTTGGTTAGCGAGGCCCTGAGCGTTGGACTGACCCGAAATGACAAATACCTCACCAATACCTACTTTACGGGAACTCCCATAATAAGTTGGTAAATCCCGCGCTAATGGGTACCCCGTCACCGACATATTATACCAGCCTGCGGGTACATTCTCCATGGGGATTCGAAACCCGTAGCCCCCAGCGGCCTTGACAAGAGGACTGTAAATCGCCGATTTACTACCATCAGACCGCCCCGTGGTCAGGTACAACGGCACTAACGTAACCTCAAACTCGTAGTCACTCGTCTTGACATAATAGGAGTTGAGCGAACCTTCAACAACGAATGTGCCGGTGCTACTGGCATTACGTTGGAATACTGACCCATCATACGGCCAGCTAACCACTAGCGAAGCTTGGTCTCGTGGCACAGTCATTGGTGGCAACGGCGGCACTTTTGTAGGGTCGGGCCGGGGCCGGGTGGTAGTCTGGGCGTTGTTTTGGGCGTAGAGTATGCCGTTGGCGCATAGGCATAGTAGTAGCCAGACCGATGCTAGGCATCGGCTAAATAAAGAAAGTGACATATGTGAATTGGGATTAAGTTAGGAAAGAATTAGGATCATCAAGGGCAGGCATATTCATAATCAATTAAGCTAATACCTCCTGTACCTATAGAAAAAGGCCAGTCAGTGGCAAGACGCTTGCCATAGGCTATGCTGCGCCGCACCCTGCCCTGCGCATCAAACAGATGCATATACCGAGTAGAATACTTATCGCCATCACGATAATATGGGCTTAGACGTATGGATGATAGCTCTTCAGCGAGCAACTCACGACTTTCTTTACCGTAAAATGGTTTGGTATTCGGCACATTAGAATGGGCAACATAATGGAGAAAACGGAGGCGATTTTCGCCTGTAGAACCAACTGAGTCAGTACAATCGACATAATTACCCTCGCTGACGTAGCAACGAATACGCCTTACCTGACTGTTACCTACTACCAGGTACCCTTGAGCGTCGTAATAGCCGTCCCGATATTTGTCAGGATATACTTGCGATAAACCGCGACTGTCCAACGGTAAGATATCGCTATAAACTGCACGCTTGCTGTCCCAGTATGACTTGGTATACAGTATACGGCCTGTTTCATAGCGATAGCTAATGGTGTCTGCTTCTTTATCACGTGGGTGATACCATAAGCGCGTCACTTCCTCAATTAATCGCCCCTTAGCATCGTAACGAAATGTTATAGTTTTATTAATAAATAAGGGGTAGTAGTCCACACTCGACCATGAATCCTTTACCAATCCTTTTGATGTATAGATGGTATACCGTTCCTGTCCGTCAATCGTACCCATAGCGGCGGTGATATCAGGCGACTTAAAGGTTCGGTATACCATCCGGGTAATGCGGCAATTGGCGGGGGGTTGTGGCAAAGTTGGATAGGCAACGGTGCTCATCTCGTCGGGCCAAGTAACGGTGGTAGAACGTACCCCGTCAACGACCGCCGTTTGCACTAGTGACGTACTAATTAGTGCTGTGGGGTCGGGGGCTGCATCGGGATCAACTGACGTAGGTGTTACGCAACCAGGCAACACGACCATCAGTCCATTACAAAGTATAAAGAGCAATAAAAGCGAGTAGTGAATGGCTGTGAGTCGCACAATAAATAAAGATTTTTGAGCTTACGAGATAAGGCTTAAAAATACGCATACACACTCGAATTGCTTAGGTAGTAAACAGCAACCGGCTGGCAGTGATGGAGAAGCGCATCAGCTTGGCAGGGTTGGCGTTGAGTAGGAATCGGAAGTGACAAGTACGCAGTTTACCTGTCGCATAACCTTTGAAAGGTAGAAGAACTTTTTTTAGTTACTAAATAATTTCTTATTCTATTTATTAAACGGTTACAAAAAAGTATCTAGCTATTTTAATTAGTATATAAATATAACAAAAAAATCTGATATACAAGCGACTAACTCATTGGCGTACCTTATTACCAATTCCAAAACTAACCCTTGAGTTGGTAAGGCCTTAATCATAGCGCACGCACATGTGTATACGTAGGGGCAAGGAAGCGTCCTTCGGGGATGATTCTATGCTATGGATGAACATCAGGGGTTTGACTCGTAAGGGGGAAAAAGCCGACCGTACCGGGGGTTATTTCGCTTATACTCCTGAATTTGGCTGTAGTAATAGTTCCGTTCCCGGACTACCCCCTGGGCCTGCTGATAGATCACCGTGGCCTGGGCCTGCTCCCGGTAGTAACTACAGACCAGCCACGCACCGAACACCACCGACAACAATACCAATCCATAGGCTAAAGCGGCATAGAAGGTAGTGAATCCGTAAATATCACCCGTCACCCGTACCTGACGGGGAACACCCTGGGCGGCTTGGTTAATAGTTTTGGCTGCTTCGTTGGCGGTTTGCGTTATACGAGTAGCCGCTTCATCAGCCGCTTTCTGAATGGCTACGGTATCAGGCAATCTCTCTTTTAGATCGGGTAGTACATACTGAGCGAAACCCTTAGCGTCTAACGTGATGGGCCGGTTGTTGACCTGCTCTAACTGCTTGGCCGTGGCTGGTGCAGGGCGCTGCTTCAGTTCGTCCAATGCGGCCTTAATAGCCTTGATATCGTTGAATAAATCCTGAGGGTTCATAGTCCTAACCCGCGTTTGGGCTTTCTTTGTTGTTTTTCTTCGATCTCCAGGCTTTTCTCCTGCTTGGCGATATTCTGCTTTACTTCTTCCTGCTTCGTCTGTTGGTAGCCGGTTGCAAGCTCATTCCAGCGGTCTTTCTCGGATGCGGCTGTATAGCCCTTGAATAAAGCGTCCCAGGCCGTTTGGCTTTGGTGCTGTTCCTGCTGGTTCAAGCTCAACTGCTGGCCGATCTGCTTAGCCTTATGGCCTACTTCAGTGCCTTTTACCGCCGTTTCCTCGTAGCGAAAGCTGCACCCCACCAATACCCCTTGGCTATCGTGCTTAAACTGGCTCTCTACGCCCTTTAACCGGAGCTGGTCACCCAATTGCTCGACTGTCGTGATTTGAAGGTTTGTGAGCGTTGTTTGTAGCGTTTCCTGCACGTACTCACGGGTACTCTGCTTGTGAGGATCGTGATCGTTCAGGCTCTGGCGTTGCTCGGGCAGTTTACGCATACCCAACTGCTCGGTAATGGCTTGGCACACTTTCACATTTCGGGCGTAGTTGTGGCTCGTATCTAAGGCGGGGCCTCCGTCCATCGGCACCCGATTGATGTAAATATGAATGTGGGTGTGGGGTCGGTCGTGGTGTTGATAGATGGCCACCTGGTGACGAGTGGGGTCAGCTCCAATCTGGCGGCAATACTCCGACGCAGCCCGTAGTAACTGCTCTCTCTTGACTTCTTCTCCCTTTGGCCAATTCAGGGACGTATGCCATACCGGGCTTTGACAACGGCTACGATCAGCAACGGCGATCATTTCAGCAGCCATACCCTGTGGATCACGCGCCCCTAAGTTCGATGCGCCGAGCAACTGAGAAGGTTTGTTTTCTTTCCCTTCCTTCAGTCCTGCCCCATACTCCAGGGCTGGACCGAAACTACGGCCGATACTGGTTTTGGCAATCATCGCAGGGCCGTTTTTAGAACTGACAAAATCTCATCAATGGCTTTACCGTCGAACTGCTGTAGATGGGCATAACGGGTAAGCTGGTTCAAATTATTGGCCACGCCGACAATGACCTGCCGCAGCTCACTGGGTAGTCGCTCGGCTACAGCCTGGCCGGTGGCCACCCGGCGCACGTATTCGCTGACTGTTAACCCAGCTAGATTAGCCTTAGCCTCGATCTGTTTTTGCTCGTCAGCACTGGTCCGAAAGCGCATCGTTATAACCTTATTGTCACTCATTAGAAAGGGAGTCAAGAGGAACGCTTGCAGGCCAGTCAACCGTAAGCTTGCGTAACGGTTGACCGACTTTGTAGCGCAAAACAAGCCGGTAGGCGACGTTTGTAGCTACAAAGTCATGGCTTGCTTACGCCAGAGCAAAAATACGCACACCAGGAGCTAAGAGCAAACACATTTCCTACCAAAACCTCCGAAATACCCTGATTTTATTTGAAGCATGTAAGCATTAAATACTTACATGCTCCAATACTTACACGCTTACGTGCTTCAACCTAACGGGCCAAAACAACCAACGTAGGTGCATCAGTTGGGGTAGTTGCATTAGGTGTACAGGTTGTGTCAGGTGTACCAATTCTGGCCAGTCTACAACAGGTGGCCGTGGTGGTAAAATATGGGGACGTTTCGGGGTTCGGTAAATCGACCGGGCTAAGCAGGACTGACTAAACAACCTATGGCGGTCTTGATGCGACCCCAACCTGCCGGAGTTTGTAAACCCACTCCGATGGCGGTAGATCAGCCATCCCCAAATCACTTTAGTAATGGCAAGCAGAGATGGAGACAGAGCAAGGCCGTGTTAGAGCATTTAAGGCCCCTACAAGATCATAAATTCGTTTAGGTGGAGAGTTATTACACACGTTAGTAGAAAAACGCCTGTAATAAGCTAAAACCGAGAGCTAAAAAGAATTTTATATACTAAAAATAGGTTTTTGTTTACTAAACTGTGTAATAACTAAATTTTTAGTTGGCGGGCCCCTGTGCCCCATTCAGTTTTTTTGCTTTTCCCTTTTCTTTCCCATTTGATTTTTGATCTGCTCATTGGCAGACTCCCTCCCTTTGGTTCTTCGGTCGCGTCAGCCTCCTAAATGCCATTTTTCAAGCCACTTTTTTGCACAACAAGTGCTTGTGTATTTTCAAATACACTTGTTAAACACTTGTAGAAGGAAAAATTAGTAAATAACTGCTTGATTACTAAAGACTTACAGTGTGGATAACTCCTAATAAACACAGGTTTGGTTACTAATAAACACAGGTTTGGTAGCAGAAACCGGCTTAATAAACACAGGTTTGGTAGCAGAAACCGGCTTAATAAACACAGGTTTGGTTACCAATAAACACTTAATAATAAAACTGTTTGCGTTTTAAAATAGTGTTTTTATATTTGTCTAAAAATCAGTTATATATTACAAATGAAGAAGGCAGTAGAGATATGGCAGGATAACGCCCTAACAGTAGCTCGATATGAGATGACTGAGACTGAAAAAAACTTACTTTATATGGTGGTTGCCCAAGTAAAACCAGAGGATTCTGATTCCAAAAAGTATCAAGTATCAGTCAATCAAATGGCCGAAATCAATGGCTCTGCTCGGTTGAAAGCGGACGCATATCGGCAAGCTACACGCAAGTTAATGACTCGCATATTTGAAACAACACTCCCCGATGGAGACTTCTTACAAGCTGCTTTTATTACTTCAGCGCGTTACAAAAAAGGAACCGATATAATTGAGATTGGACTATCATCCGAGGTACGACCGTTCTACGTTGATCTGAATAAGAAGTTCACAAAAATTCAGTTGGCGGCTGCAATTTCACTTAATTCGGCCTATGCCAAACGTGTTTACGAGTTGCTGTGCATGTATAAAAACATGCCAGATAAGACGTTCCGGCGTAGTCTAGCTGACCTCAAAACAATGCTATGGATCATTGATCCGAAGACAGGGAAAGATAGTTATCCTGACTGGACCAAGTTTCAGAAGAATGTTTTAGATGTTGCCAGTAAGGAAATAAATGGCCACACAGATTTGACATTTACTTACAAACCCATCTACGGTGATCGCCCCGGACGTGGTCGTAAACCAGTGGTCGAGGTCGAGTTTGAAGTATTCTACCAGGCTAAACCCGAACCGGCCCAAGTGTCGAGTCTGCACGAGCGGTTGATCAA
>JBBRQP010000101.1:0-9898 GCA_038226175.1 Gloeobacterales cyanobacterium | reverse complement strand
TTGAGACTGACCATACCTATTTCGTTGGCAACTCTGGCGCTTGGGTGCATAACACTGGTGGGTGTTGGGTTGACTTGGCTCCTCCAGCGCGTCGTCATCATATCTTGGATGGAGAAGTGCGTCCGAACGGTACATATGGAGGTGGTCATCGTGGAGGAACCGGATTCCCCGGTAAGTCAGAGTTTCCGATGAGTTGGGAAGATGACAAAGTCATGCATTACATCTCAGATGTCGCAACTGATCCTAATTCAATCTCTCGTCCCGGTCGAGGCGGGGACATTTTCACTGTAGGGACAAGGGAAGGCATAGACATCGAGGTTCTTATTCGTCGTGGTCAAATTTGGACTGGCTATCCGACAAACGTACCGAGAAACCCACCATGACTTCTCCAGAAAACTATTTGCTCAGGGTTCGTGAGTTCCTGACATCACTCTCTGTGGTATTGACGGCTGAAGAGCAGAGTGAAGTGTGGCATCTCATAGATCATGGCGAACCGGCGGAGGGTCTTCGGACTCTTGCCTGGATAGTTGTGGACGGCGAAAAACGATTACTAAGGTCGGAGATCAATTCGATACGAGAGCTAACTTCGGGTTTAGTAGATGAATCTGACTTCCCTACCAACCTGGATGCATTTGCTGCTGATTAGTTGCAGTTACCGGGGCTTGAGTAGCAATAAATGGGTGCATATAAATAAAAACAGAACCGGGTGCTGCCGAAACAGGAAGGGGTTCAGTACTAGGAAGCCATTCTCGGTTTAATTAGAGTAACCCACTTAGATGCCGCTGCCTACTTTGCTGAAGGGGATTATCTGGGAGGAGGCATTTCTCTGGTTTCCGCTATTCCAGCAGTTGGTGATGCAGCAGGCGGCATACTAAAAGCAGGTAAATTTGCTTCAGGCTTCAATCGTTTCCGCCGTACTGAACGCACTTTTGAGGTTGGCGTTAGTGTTGCACGTAAATGCAGTAATTCTTTCGAGTCAGGTACGCCCGTCCTAGCCGAGTCAGGTCAAAAACCCATTGATAAACTTAAACCCGGAGATAAAGTTCTCTCGCGTAATGAGAAGACTGGTGAACAGAGTTATCACCGCGTCACTGAAACCTTTGCCACGCCCAATGACGAACTCTACGACCTGACGCTCTCCACAACATCCGGCAAACGAGAAATCTTAGGAGTCACAGGCAATCACCCCTTCTGGAAAAAGGACAAAGGGTGGACAGAAAGTGACCTACTCAAGCCAGGAGATTTAGTCCAAGCGAAGGATAGCGGTTGGTTAACAGTTGAGTCGTTAAATCTAAGGGTAGAGCGGGCAACGGGCTACAACCTGGAAGTGGAGACTGACCATACTTATTTTGTGGGGGATAGTCAAGCGTGGGTGCATAACGGGTGTTCAACTCTTGTGAATGCTTTAAAAGACTTTCAGGGTACGTACTATAACTTTGGTGGAAATAATATTCTTTTAGACAAGAAAGGAATAAAGCACATTCTTGAACGTCACCATCCTAATTATTTTGTTGGGCCAGAAACTGATCTACAAACCTATCTTAGTTCAAAGTTATCTGTAGATGATGTTGTAGATATAGTTGGTGATATATTGAAGCAAAATCGTGGAGTCCTAGTGCAAGGCTATAAAAACGGTCAACTTCCGCCTACCATAGTTAATGGTGTGACTTATCGGTTGGGTCTATCTAAAGGTAGAGTTGGTCAACTTTACCCACTTCCATAACTAGAGTAATACAATGCAAAACATACATATTAAATCATGGCTTAAAGTAGAGCAAAACTTTGTTGAGATTGAAAATTTTCAATCTCAAATTGAGGATAGTGACTATATTTATGGTGCTATTGATCTTATTGTTGATGATCAAGAACTACTGAACAAAGCTATGTGGGATCTTGTTGATCAGCTGTGGTATTATTTAGCCCTTGGTCTTATAGAAATTTCTGATGGAAATAATTTTAGTACTCATTTTCCAGATCAGGCTATCTTAATGGAATTTAAACATGTTAACAATAACTATATTCTTATCTCAGTCAAGGCAAAAAAGTTATATCATGGATTTGTTGAGAAAAGGGAATTTCTAAAATGTATGAGTCAAGCTGGGATTCATTTTTTTGAACTCATGGAAAAAATTGTGCCGGAAAATGTAGACATGTACAGAGAAGCTATTGAACAGCTTGAAAAGATAAAAATAGTTGATTAGTCTAGTACTACGGATAGATTACTTTCCCGAAATGAACAAACAGGTCAGCAGAGCTACCACCCGGTTACCCAGACCTTTGCTACGCCCAATGATGAACTCTATAATCTGACCCTTGTCACTACCTCGGGTAAACAGGAAACCCTGGGCGTCACGGGCAATCACCCCTTCTGGGTCAAGGGCAAAGGTTGGACGGAAGCTGACCTGCTCAAGTCAGGAGATTTAGTCCAAGCCAAAGATGGCGGTTGGCTGAAGGTTGTGGGGCCGGGCTACGGGCTACAACCTGGAGGTCGAGGGTGACCATTCCTATTTTGTTGGGGATAGTCAAGCGTGGGTGCATAACGAATGTGGGAGTTTCCTTAAAAAAGCCTCCGAAACGGCTTTTGAAACGGCTAGTAAAGTAGATAATTGGATTCCTAAGGATAAGCATTTATTAGGATCAACGGCAAAACGCAGTGCTAAATTTGTTACAAATGATTTTGGTGATGTGAGGGCTGTTGTAGCAGAGGCACTACGCTCGCCCAATGCAATGTTCTTACCTAACAATGTTGAGGGTTCATTTCAAGTTGTTACCGACCTTGGCAGAATAATAGGAACGAAAGGTCAGACAAAGGTTAGGGTAATAGTAGGTAAGGAAGGTCAAGTATGGAATGCATTTCCGGTACATGTCAGATAAATTTTTCATTGGATAAATTTCCTCTTCAAACTTTACAAGAAGGTATGAAAATACTCTCTAGCGTAGAAGGTACACTCTTGGTCATAGTTCAAAACATAACTATCTTTAGAGAAGACGGAATTCTATTACTAGAGTTTACTTACGCTCTCAATAAGTGGTTTAAAGAAGTAGGAAAGGGAAATTATTTGAATTTCTCATATAGCTCTATGGACTTTGAAGAGCAAGGAATATTATCTTTTACAAAAAGAGATGATGAAAAGTGGTGGATATCCTCAGTTTGGATGGAACTAGAGCCAGAATATTATGTTGAGACTGAAAATTTAGTTAAAGCATCTAATAGTTTCATATTGAAAATAAAAAATATTTTAGATGAACAAACATGTTCTATTCTTGACTTGGGTTAGTAAGTGTAAACCAAGGGTTGGGAAGCACAATACTTCTTACGCAGTTCATCATAAAAAAACTATGTTAAGACTCGAGCGAGAAATTTCTCAGGTCGTGAGGTGCTTAGTGAAGGTCAGACGTTTGAAGTACGTTTAGTCCAAAGCATCGGATGTTCATTTGCGGCAGGAACGTTGGTGACGGCAGAAGCCGGAGCACTGCCCATTGATAAACTCAAGCCGGGTGATAAGGTGTATGCCCGGAATGAGCAGACGGGAGAACAAAGCTACCACCCGGTCACCCAAACCTTTGCCACGCCCAATGATGAACTCTATAATCTGACTCTCACCAGCACATCGGGTAAACAAGAAACCCTGGGAGTCACGGGCAATCATCCCTTCTGGGGCAAGGATAAGGGCTGGACGGAATCTGACCTGCTCAAGTCAGGAATGCAAGTTGCTGGCAAGGATGGCGGTTGGCTGAAGGTTGCGGGTCTGACATTACGGGCGGGTAGGGCTACGGGTTACAACCTGGAGGTTGAGGATGACCATTCCTATTTTGTTGGCGATAGTCAAGCCTGGGTGCATAATGAGTGTCTTGTTGCAAAGGGGGCAAGTGAGCTTTCGTTCGGTCGTAAGTTGGACTTCCTTTCCAACAAGGGAATTGACCAATCCAACGCTTATAACGCTGCGCGCGCCGCAGGTAATGCTAAACGAATTGGCCTTGCCGATACAGCAGTGAATCGTGCCGAAGTTGCGAAGCTATTTAATCAGGCTTATCGAGATCCTTCTTTTATTGTTGAGCCGGGGAAGGTTCTCGGCAGTAATCTGCGAGAGTTCTTCCTTCCCGGCGTTACTGGGACTGGCTCAAAAATCCAGTTTATTGAGAAGGATGGACAGGTGCTCACCATCATTGCCAAGTGAGAAAACTACTATGGAATTCATCTCAGTGTCCTGGACATCTGTCGAGTCAAAGAACGCCTTAGGCAGCCTTTTAGCCAAAGAAGGTGCCACGAACGAACTGGCGACAGCAGATCCAACTACATGGGGTTTCTTCCCTCTGCCAAATGGTAAGAAGCTTGTGGTTGGCTATGCAAATTTGGGCTTGATACCAGTGGCTGCCGTAGTGAACGGCCATTTACTCATCGGTATTGATGAAATCCTTGCTTGCTTTGATCTGAACACCCTACAAAGAACGTTCACATATCGCATGCCATCCGTCTTTCACGAATTCGTATCGCTTAACGACCCGGTCATCGTTCGCGACGAAGTGGGGTTTATCTGCATTTCAGCTACAGGAGTGGAGATATGGGCGTTCTTGACGAACGGGCCAATCAACCAATTTACAATCGAAGGTGCGTTCATCTGCGGAGTGACCATTGACGATGAGCCGTTCAAGTTCGCCATTCCTTCATAATTCCTTGATGCAAAGAGGGTAGCGAAGGTATACGGTCAGTCTCACGCTTGGGGCGCTCTGTCCATTGCTTCGAGGCGCGTGTTCAGGAGGTGTGCAGTCCGCCAATGGTCTGGGTTGCTCGTTCATAGATAGTAGGTACTCCAGTTCTGGCTGAGGGTGACCAGCAGCCCATCGAAAAGCTCAAACCGGGGGATAAAGTCCTGGCAAGAGATGAACAAACCGGTGAACAGAACTACCAACGGGTACTCCAGACGTTTGCCACACCCAATGACCCAATCTATGGCCTGATACTCACAACTGCCAACGATAAACAGGAAACCCTAGTCGCTCGGCTCTGGCAGCGGTTCGCTGGGGTTGTTTGTTAGCTGTGAAGTAAAGCGCCGCATGCGGTGGCTTTTACTTCACAGCCTCAATAATGCCGATTTCTCGTTTCAAAAGATCGTTTGCTAGATCGGATAATTGGACGCCTTTTCTAGAGGCAATGGCAGCAAGATACGCTTGCACGTCAGCATCCAAATACACCGGCAAATTCAGCTTGACACCGGCATGGTAAAACTTGCCGCGCGCTCCTTTAGAAAAATCAATTTCAGCGGGCATATCATCGTCTTGCGATTGGGTTGTAGTTGCATCCATCATGTCACCTTAGCGCGGTTCATCCGCATAAAAACGTCGTTCCTGTTTCGTGGCTGGCCGTGCTGAAATGATGCGTATTCGCACACTGGTTGAACTGGTGGTCTGATACGTGTGCGCGATAGCCAACAGCACGCCGCCAGCCGTATGACCCAATGTGAACCAGCGCTCCTCATACTGGCTATGCGCATCATCGACCACAGTCAAAGACAACGCATCCAGAAACACGGAGGCAGCCTGTTCAAATGTTACGCCGTGTTTCTTTAAATTGGATGTTGCTTTGTGTGCGTCCCACTCAAAATCGTAAGCCAAGTTTGCCACTGCTGTTGCCGTCATCCTCAAGCAACGGGAATAAGCGCGGCTTCCAAGCGGCTTTTGGCGATCATCGCATCAATGATCTTGATCACCGTGTCTTGATCGTCTTGATTCAAGTGCTCTAGCACCTGAAAACGTTTAAACAAGCGTGAATTAGCCAAAGGCGAATCTTCCATTGGATTGCCGGTTAACAAATAATCAACCGACACATCCAACGCATGCGCCAGCTTGACCAGCATATCGGCGGGCGGCACATTCAGGCCACTCTCATATTTGTTGAGTTGCTGGAAGCGGATATCTACCTTGGCGGCTAGTCCTTTCTGTGGCCAATTCTTCTGCTTACGCAGAGCTTTGAGTCGCATGCCAAATTCTTTGCGAACTGCAGCATCGTGCATGACAAAAAACCTCGATTTCATAAGTGACTCCACAAAGTATGAGGACTGCTTTTTAAAAACCATTGAAGAATGACCCTATTAAAGATAACAATAAATCCTATAAAGAGTCAATTTAATTCTTGACAGGTTTTTGACCGGAGACCGACTTATGCTCCGCATTCCTGACAACGAGTTTGAGCGATTAAAAAAGAAGTCAGCCTGCTGCACATGATTGAGAGGCAGGGACATGCGCTGCGGGTTCTATGAAGAAACCACGCCGAGCTTGATGAGTTCCAAGAGCAAGAACCTGTACCACTGAAGCACGTTTAGTCCAAAGCATCGGATGTTCGTTTGCGGCAGGGACTTTAGTGACGGCAGGAGCGGGAGCACTGCCCATTGATAAACTCAAGCCGGGTGATAAGGTGTATGCCCGGAATGAGCAGACGGGAGAACAAAGCTATCACCCGGTTACCCAGACTTTTGCCACACCTAATGATGAACTCTATAATCTGACTCTCGCCACGACCTCGGGCAAACAAGAAACCCTGGGCGTCACGGGTAATCATCCTTTCTGGGTCAAGGATAAGGGTTGGACGGAATCTGACCTACTCAAAACAGGAATGCAAGTTGCTGGCAAGGATGGCGGTTGGCTGACGGTTGTGGGGTTGGCGTTACGGGTGGATAAAGCGACGGGCTACAACCTGGAAGTGGAGGGCGACCATTCCTATTTCGTGGGCGATAACGGCGCGTGGGTGCATAATGAGTGTCTTAATAATGCGCAATTCCGAAATTCTGCTTCGCTAAATACACACTATGAAAAACATATAATTCAGGGTAACGAATATGGTCAACAGTTCAGCTTAGCTCTCTATGAAAAGAGAGCACAGCAGTTTTTTTCTAGGCCAATTAATGACAGAATTCTTGAATATACTAGAGTAAATGGAGATATTGTGAGAGTTAGTTCTCAAACTGGGGAGTTCGGAATCATTTCTCCATCTACTAACACAATCAGGACTCTATTCAGGCCTGCAACTAGTAAAGTAGGAAATGGAGTTGATCCCGTGCAATACTTTCTTAATGATAGATTTAAGAATTTAGGATATTGAAGAAAAATGACGTTTATTTGTCCTGTTTGCGGTTGGCAAGGTCTCATTGAAGCTTTAGACGAGCCTATGAGCACTTATGAAATCTGCTCATGCTGTGGTACAGAGTTTGGCTATGATCTCAGTTACTTTTCTGAGGTAAAAGAAATTCGTAGGAGATGGCTAGTAAGTGGTGCCCCTTGGTTTTACAACTCATCTGATGTATTCCCTGCTAAACCAGAAAATTGGTCACAAGATATTGCTGAAGAACAGATACGCATTTATTTAGAGCGACCTTAGTTACCTAGTTTGGGCGAACAAGGCTATCACCCGGTTACCCAGACCTTTGCTACGCCCAACGATGAACTCTATAATCTGACGCTCTCTAGTGCATCTGGCAAATAAGAAACCTTGGGAGTCACAGGCAATCACCCCTTCTGGGTCAAGGACAAGGGTTGGACAGAATCTGACCTACTTAAGCCAGGCGATTTAGTCCAAGCCAAGGATGGCGGTTGGCTGAAGGTTGAATCATTAACGCCGAGGGTTGAACGGGCGACGGGCTACAACCTGGAGGTTGAGACTGACCATACCTATTTCGTTGGTAACTCTGGCGCTTGGGTGCATAATGGCTCTAGATGCTATAACCCACTTTACAAAGAACCAACTAGGTATAGAGTAGATGTTAGAAAAACTGTGTGGGATAATGCAAAAGATGTAGATGGTATTGTTATTGATCCAAATACATCAGCCATTCTTGAAGAAGGTAAATGGGATATGGGTCATCGTCCCGGTTATAGTTTTAAGCAACTGGTTGAATACGCACAAAAAAACAATTTGAGCCGCAAGCAGTTTCTAGATATGTATCATAACCCAAAGTACTATAGACCTGAAGCAACAGGTTCAAATCGAGGTAGAACATTCGATATCCCTACAAACCTTTACCCCTAAAAACCATGCCCAAAATACACCCTTTACATAGAGCTATTTTATCCGGACGCATAGATTTGGTAGAGAGCCTTCTTGCGAATGGTGCCTCACCCAACCATCCTGAGGGAGCCTATACGCCTTTATTACAAGCAGTGCGTACGCATAATATCTTCATCGCAAGAATCTTATTAGAAAAAGGAGCAGATGTAGATGCAAGGAATGAAAATAGCTATACTCCCTTAATGGCCGCTTCCGCGAATGGGGATGAAGAAATGATTAAACTGTTTTTGGACCATGGAGCCGATGTTAACGCCCAAGTCCTTGCTGGGGTAAGTCAAGGATTAACATCGTTACATTTGGCTGCAAAAAATGCTCCACGTGTACAAGTAGTGAAGGCTCTAGTAGATGCCGGAGCTAAGGTTAACGCTAGGACTTCTAGCGGTAGCACACCACTTATGTATGCGGCAATCAACTCCATAAATCCTTATGCTCAAGAAATAATTAGCTATCTAATAAATCAAAGAGCAGATCTATCAATAACAAATAATAATGGCAAAAGTGCATTATCTTTAGCCATGGAGAGAGATTATAAAGATCGAGAGCAGTTACTTACTCCACCTCCAATGACGAACTGCATGACTTAACGCTCATCAGTGCATCCGGTAAAGCAGAGACCCTTGGCGTCACAGGCAATCACCCCTTCTGGGTCAAGGATAAGGGTTGGACAGAAGCTGACCTGCTCAAGCCGGAGATGCTGGTCTCTGCTCAGGATGGCGGGTGGCTGAAAGTAGAGGGGCTAACGCTCAGGGCAGAACGGGCAACGGGATACAACCTGGAAGTGGAGAGTGACCATACGTATTTTGTTGGCAAAAATGCCGCGTGGGTGCATAATGCGGGGTGTGGTGAGATTATCTCGCGAACTTTTGATAGTTTTGAACAGTCGAGAAATGAAGCCTTGAAAACAATTGGAAAAATCGATCCAGCTACAAGAACCCCTTTCATAGGTAGATTAGGAGCAGGAGAAGGGCAAGTTGTGGGTTTTACAACTCGTGTTGATGGAGTTTTCAAACGTTTTCGGATTGATTATGATCCAATAAAAGGTTCGCATATCAATGTAGAAATTGGGAAGCCATCTCAGACATATGCCTTCCCTTTCAAAGGTACAGAGCAAGATGTGAAAAATATACTTCGGAGCTTTCAACGATGAATGTTGATGAACTAAAAATACGTCAAGCGAAACTTCAAGAGAAAATACAATTCAATAAAAGACTAGATACTGTAAAAGATTTAATTAAATTATTATCAGAGAATGAGCACGACTTTACAGTGGTTTTAGAAAAAGATATGGAAGATATATACTTAAACTGGCTTAAAAATGAATTTACAATCATGCCATGGGGAAGAATTGATTGGTCTAAAGTTTATAAAAAAACTTGCTTAACTTGGTTGAATAATGAAGAACTAGTGCTTAGTTTTCTTAGGTTGTGCAGTAGTAAGCAACTTAAAATGACAACAGAAGTCTTCCTTGTTTGGGGGAATGCAATACAGCCAAGTTTTATAATTCCTCTCAAGAAAGTATGTAATTATGCAGGTTTTATATTTGAACAAGACTTTGATACATGGTTAATCTGTAAAGACGAGGGCTGGGTCATAGAGATTTATCACGAAGGAGAGATATGTTTCGGAGAATCTATAAAATGACCCTGTTTTAATATTGTTGCCACTCTTAAAGGTATAAACGTCATTAGTTGATATCGGACTAGTAGGCAGCCACAAGTAGGTTGACGAATAAAAAATGAGGAAAAATGAGGGTATACCGAATACAGCCACAGGGGTACCCGTGCAGAAAAAATACGTTGTCCAGCTGTCTGAACCAGAAAGACAAGGTCTGCTAGCTAT
>JBBRQP010000100.1:0-10167 GCA_038226175.1 Gloeobacterales cyanobacterium | reverse complement strand
CTTGGCGGTAGCGCTTTTCTAATTCTTCCACACTCAGGTGGTTCACAAGACTGAGGTTCTTTACCATACCTTATTCTATAAGCGGAAAGTGTATAAGGTGCGCAGAGCTATAGGACGAGCTTTCCAGGGGTAATAGCCACTACGAGAAACCTGAAGTACCCGGCACATCAAAGCAATTGGGAAATTAGCCTTCTCTGCCTCGATTAGCGCGTAGGGCTCTCTCTGGCAAAGAAGGCTGCGGCTTTTTACTGCCTATGGCAGAAGCAAGCTATAGAAAGTCACGCTCCATTTCCGCCCGTTTAAGCTCGCGACGTAAGCGCACTAACTCTTGGCGTTCTTGGGTAGTTAAAGACCCTTGCACGTCAGTCTTTTGGTCAGTCCGAGCTTGGTTAACCCATCGATGTAATGCCGATTCACTAATACCCATTTCCCTGGCGATTTGGGAGATGGGTTTTCCCGATTGTTCGACGATACGGACAGCTTCTGCTTTTTGCTCAGCAGTAAAGATGCGACGTTTCTTGGAAGTCATGACGGCCTTCTCCTAATGGAACAACTTTAGCGAAGTGTCCATTATTCCGGGGGAAGATCATTCTGGCGTAGCGCCATTTCTTTGTCATGTTCGTGGCGAATGTACTCAGGTTGGGGTTCAGGAATAACCTGTGCCCAAGGACGAATCACCACACTTTCAAAAAAGCCCCCTGCTGTGTAGGGTTCCTGGGCAATGAACTGTTCGACAGCAGTATGGTCAGGTTTATCCACCACGATGAGCATGGCCTGGGGTAAACCGTCTTCTCCTAGGAGAGGGCCGCCTTCGAGAATGTTGGCTTGTTCATGCATTAAGAAGGTGTAGTGTTCGAGACGGTAATGTTTTGCCTCGGCGAGTCCACCGGGTCGGAACGTACAAAGAATGGTGAAGCGCATCCTTTAAACCTCCCGCTCATAGCCCGTGGCACCCACGGTAAGGCGTACTAAACGGGCAGGTTGCACCCCACCGGGCGGAGGGGAACTCATGCCGCCATTCGTGGTGACATACAAATCGTTGGTTTCGTGTCCAAAGGCAACCGCCGTACTGCCTGCCGCCCCCTGCGCTAACCCAGCAATCACCGTGATTTGACGGTCGGGGGATATGTGCACCACACTGTTATAGACATGGGTTGTGCCGTAAAGATTCCCGGCAGTATCAAAAGCAAAATCATCCAGGTTAATACTGGTCATAAAAACTTCCGGTGTACCTGCCGAACCATCAGCATTAAGTGGAATGCGGACAAGTTTTTGCTGTTGGGTGGAGGAGGCATAGAGGGTATCACCAAAAATCTTGAGACCATTCACGCCAGGAAACTCTGGTACAGGATGAAAAGGGTCAGCAGCATGGGCAAGTGTGGGGTGTTGCAACCATATATGTGCCGTGCCCTTGGTAATATCCGCTTCCCAAATGCACGCTTGATAGGAGTCAGCAAGTAAGTAACGGTCTTCCTGGAGGTGAACTATCCCATTCAAAAACACCGCTTCGGTCATAGGAACCAGCAGGGTTGTCTTACCATCGGCTTGCACTTGGTAAATACCTGGAGCTTTAGAACCGATGGACGATGCAACCAAGAGATTACCTTGGGCATCGAAGGCTAAACCTGCGGGACGTTCGAGGGGAAACTTGACTTCTTGTCCATCGGGGTCGAGGCGATACACCATCCCTTCATCGAGGCTGCTCAAGAAAATACGACCCTGGCTATCGATGATAATATTTTCAACAAACGTATAAAGCGGAAATTTACGTACCGTTTGCGCCTCAACAATTTCCGTCGCCACGATATTGAGCGGGGGCTGGAATTGTTTTTGGAGCACGGACATGACCGCAAGAGCAACACTTTTACTAGACCAAGGATTTTGTCCGGTAATAAATTGACCGTCACGTTCCACATGGTCTGCGCGGTTTTCGCGGGGAATAAAGTTTGCGCCGAGTTCTTTGAGTCGATGTTCCAAAATAAAGGGCACTTCTTGGTCAAGTTTGGCAGCGACTTCTTCGCTGTAGGTATAAGAAGTTAACGTGACACCTTTTACTAGCGGTTCCCCATTGGGACGCGTCGCTTTAACAAAACCACAAGGGCCATGACACACCCCAGCAATAATTTTGCCTTGGGCATAAAAGTCTTGGAGTAAAGAAGCAAGATGTTTATCGGTGGGTAAATCAAACATTGGTCCATGACCACCCGGCAGAAATATGCCATCAAAACCTTCAGCCGTCACCGTAGATAGGAGCACTGTATTCCGTGCTGCCGCTAATGCCTGTGCCCAATCTATTTCCTGTTGGGCTGTAGGGAGGGTGCGCGGGTCAATGGGCATCTGTCCTCCCTTGGGACTAGCCACTACCAGGTTCACCCCGTGACGATGAAATTCCATATAGGGTTCAGTAAATTCATCCAACCAAACACCTGTGGGATGTGGATTAGACCCTTCAAATTGCGCGTTACTTGTCGTCACCACCAGAATTTTCATTGGGTTGCCTAGAGGTTAAGGAACAGGTTTTGTTGCTCTATCCAGCTTTGCCTGAAACTGCGTACAGGTTGTTCGTGGGAATATCCTTAGTGTCTAACGCAGACTATCCATTTTGCAAGGACAAATAAGCCACAGTTCGAGCCAATACTGCGCTAAAGAATTGACAGCGAAGTACTTCTGGGTCAATATCCTGGAACACCCTTCTCCAGCCCATGCAGCCTCTCCCGCCTCGCCATGTTGTCCTACTTGCCACGCCTATGGCTCATCCCCTAGAGATTGCGGGATCTTTTGAAGTCTTTGCTCTAGCGGAGAAAAAGCTGCGCGAAGCTGGGCGGGAGCGCAGTTCTGGCTATCAGGTGGAACTTGTGAGCATTCAGTCGGAACTCATCCTCCGTAGTGCATCCGGTTTGGCGATGGTGGCAAATCGTTGCTATACAGAAGTTCGTGAGCCAATCGATACACTTTTAGTAACAGGGGGATTAGAGCGATGGACAGGGATAAACGAGCCACAGATACTCGATTGGTTACGGAAAAAAGTTGTAGGGTGTCGGCGTTGGGGTTCCATTTGTACTGGAGCATTTCTTCTTGCCGAAGCAGGTCTATTAGATGGACATAGAGTCACAACCCATTGGTATTTCTGTCAACAATTACAAGAAGCATTTCCCTTAATAAGAGTTGACCCTGAACCTATTTATATTCAAGATGGTGCGCTTTGGACTTCAGCGGGTGTAACAGCGGGAATTGATATGGCCTTAGCTTTAGTAGAAGAGGATTATGGTGCAGATATTGCGATGCGGATTGCCCGGTCTTTGGTACTTTTCTTGCGCCGTTCCGCAGGGCAAAGTCAATTCAGTACGGCGTTAAGCTTTCAGGCCTCTTCACGGATTCCGCTGCGTGAACTCCCGATTTATATCATGGAACATCTTGACCAACCTTTATCCATTGATGATTTAGCGGAACGAGTAATGATGAGTCGTCGTAATTTTAGCCGTGTCTTCAAACAGGAGTTTGGTGAAACTCCCATGCATTTTGTGGAAGGCTTACGTTTAGAAACTGCTGTGCGTCTACTTAAGGAAAGTGACCAAAGTCTGGCGGAAATTGCCACTTCCTGTGGTTTTGGCACGACTGAAACGCTACGGCGTGGTTTCTTATCGGAATTTAATAAAACACCAGGACAGGTTCGGGACGGGGAGTGAAGTAGGGGTCAACGCACGAAACGGGAAAAATAGTCCGCTTAGGGATTTTCTGAGGCTGGAACCCAGCGATATAGAACCCATTTGGTATCATTTTGAAGGTTTGGGAGCTAGCCGTTTGAGCATCAGCGCGGAGCTTACGTGGACAAGAGAGGATGCTCAAGATGCCGTAAACTTGTAAAAAAGAAAAGGGTCAGCAGAGACAGTAGCTAGCTAACCCGAGAAAATCTTAGAGAGTCTATAACCCCTCAATAATAGTCACAAAGTTAAAAAGAAAAAGGTCATGAGGTGATGCATGACCCGAGCAAATCCTAAAGAGTTTGTAACCCCGCCATGATACTCGGGAGAGGAAGGGAAACAAATCTTATTTACTAAGAGGGAAGAGCAAAACCGCAGAGTGTAAGATGAAAGCACATTTTCATCTGTGTCTATCCCGGCTTGTCACCGGGATTTTTTAGTTGAAGGGGAAAAAGGACATATCGGTAAGCCACACATTCCCAAAGTGGCTTGCCCTGCTGACCTCAACGTGTGAGCCACCCCCACTTTTGAGTGTTTGCCGTCAGTTAAATTAAGTTGGAGAAAATCTACTATGCTACCCAACAGCAGGTAGCATAAGGTCACATTGTCCGCTAGATCAGGGCATCATTTGTGTCAAGGGTCATGGTAACTACCTGCTATACGAGAGGGAAAAACTTACTCCTTCGTAGGTAAGTGGCTCATATTTTAAAATGGCGGACAAAAACAGCAAAGTCATTTCTGTTCTCTCTTTTAGATTTGTTAGTGCACATGCCCTTGTTCACGCCAGCGTTCTATTAAATCAGCTAGTGGCTGGGCAGAGGGCGTGTCGCGGCGAATGAAACCGGAAATCACTTGGGGTGTTTGCCCCGTTAAAGGACGATAGACCAGGCCAGAAACATGGAGTTGCGGAACTCCAGCAGGCGCAAGGGTGACACCTGCGCCACTTGCTACCAGATTGAGCGCAAAGCTCATATCACTGATTTCAAGCTGTACCTTCGGTTGGAAACCTGCCTTAGCGCATAAGTCAATAATGATGTCATAACAGCTAGTCGCCAAGTTACGCGGAAAGAGAATAAATTGTTCCAATGCTAAGTCGGCTAAGGCAATGTGGCGACGACGCGCAAGCTGATGTCCGGTAGGAAGTACGGCAATAAACGTTTCAGTGCATACGGGTTCAAAAATAAATTCCGGAGCCTGAATTGGAGGATGGAGAAATCCCGCGTCAATGCGCCCCCGACGTAGTGCTTCCTCCTGTTCAGGAGCAGTGAGGTGATAAGTGACAATTTTGATATGGGGATACTGCTGTGAGAAACGGTGGAGCATTTCGGGCAGTCCATGAAAGGTAGCACAGGTTTCTAGACCTAGTGTCAGGGTGAGAGGGGATTGCTGGGCGCTATGGCGAGTGATTTCAATGGCGCGTTCATGTTGTTCAAGGGTTAAGCGCGATTGCTCTAAAAAAGTGCTCCCGGCAGGTGTCAACTTGACCTGACGCTGAGTACGTTGCAAAAGCGCAGTACCAAGTTGTTGTTCTAACAGTTGAATTTGCCGGGTGAGGGAGGGTTGGGCAATGCCTAAACGTTCGGCAGCCCGTCCAAAATGCAGCACTTCAGCCAAAGCTACGAAGTAGCGAAGTTGACGAAATTCGATAGGAGACAGGTCTTTGGTCATTATCTCTGGCTTGCATGTGGATGGGCCTATTTTAGGTTAGTGGGGAGCCAAGTATCCATCAAGACTCATAGCCCCAAACTATCAATCTGCAAGATTAGCTATTGGACAAATTAGCCGAGAACTTGGTAGTTTTTTAAAAGTTGAGCTACTTTTTCTGGGTTTGGGGCGTAGATATAGAGAGCCTTCTCCCTACTACGCAAACACAGCAAATTTGGTTTCTATAAATAGGGGTGCACGCATGAAGATTGGGATGATTGGGGTGGGAAATGTTGGCAGTGGATTAGGAAAAATCTGGGTAGAGGCAGGACACGAAGTTTTCTTTAGCTATTCCCGTGACCCCGACAAACTCGCTAAACTAGCGCAGTCTCTAGGCGCAAAGTCTGGTACGCCCCGTGAAGCCGTCACTTTTGGGGAAGTTGTCGTGTTAACAGTGCCTTGGGGTGCAGTAGGAAATGCCTTAGCGGAAGCAGGAGACCTGACAGGCAAAATTCTTTTTAGTACCGTCAATGCCCTAAAGCCGGATTTCAGCGGTTTAGAAATTGGTACAGACACTTCGGCAGCGGAGTGGATTGCCGAACGTGCACCCGGTGCTTTGGTGATCGAGTCGCTGGTGGTCAACGCTGAAATTCTCCAAGCGCCCTCCCGTAAATTCGGTGAAGTGACACCGACAACGTTTTACTGTGGCGATGACGCTGTAGCTAAAGCCCTTGTCTCAAAATTACTTGCCGATGCAGGTATTGAAGGTGTGGATGCCGGACCTTTGACCTGTGCTCGGCTGATGGAACCCACAGGATTACTTGTCGCTCAACTTGGCTATGCTCTGGGCTTAGGTGGGAATGTCGCCCTAAAGTTATTGCGCCGCTAACCCTACAGGAAAAAAAATGTCATGAAAATTTGTGATAGCACTAATGTTCAACCCGTTGCTACTCGCCCTTACTTTCCCATTAATCGCACTCAGCTATACATTGATGGTCAGTGGCAGGATTCCGCTAGCGGCAAAACCTTTGCAGTGATTGACCCTACTACTGAAGAAATTCTTGCTCATGTTGCTGAAGGCACCGCTACCGATGTAGAAGCAGCAGTAGCAGCAGCGCAACGGGCTTTTGTCGGGGCATGGGGACAACTTAGTGGTCATGAGCGCGGTGAAATTCTCTGGCGTGTTGGTGATCTTTTTTACCAATATGCCGAAGAGTTAGCTTATCTTCAAGCGAAGGAAATGGGACGACTCTACCGCGACTCGATGCAAGTCGAAGGTTCGCACTTACCCAAAATGTTTCATTACTATGCAGGCTGGGCAAGTAAACTTGAAGGCTCCGTAAAACAAACGGTCAAAGGCTTACATACCTATACTCTGCGCGAACCTTTAGGCGTGGTGGCGGCAATTACTCCCTTTAACTTTCCATTGATTTTGTCCATCAGTAAATTCGCTCCTGCCCTCGCGGCTGGAAACACGATTATCCATAAACCCGCCTCGGCAACTCCCCTTTCTGCCCTTAAAGTTGCCCAGATATTTGCTGAAGCTGGGGTTCCGCCAGGGGTTTTCAATATTGTTCCAGGTCCCGGGGGAACGGTGGGAAATGCCCTCTCTACCCATCCTGGAATCGAAAAAGTGGCGATTACGGGTTCAACGGCCAGCGGTATTCGGGTAATTAAGGACTCGGCCGATACGCTCAAACATCTAACG
This sequence comes from Gloeobacterales cyanobacterium, assembly GCA_038226175.1. Lineage (GTDB taxonomy): Bacteria > Cyanobacteriota > Cyanobacteriia > Gloeobacterales > Anthocerotibacteraceae > JBBRQP01. The sequence continues at coordinate 3,114 of JBBRQP010000100.1, read as the reverse complement.
ATGGAATTAGGAGGAAAGTCGGCGAATATTATTTTTGCTGATGCTGACCTTGCCACAGCTACCCAAAGCGCCTATGACGGGATGTTTTATAACAAAGGTGAAATCTGTTATGCAGGTTCGCGGATGTTGGTAGAACGCCCTATTTATGAAGATGTGGTGGAACGGGTGCGCGAACGCGCTCTAGCCACCAAGCCCGGTGACCCTCTTGACCCCAGCAGCGATATGGGCCCCATTGCCAATAAAAGTGAATACGACAAAGTGCTTCATTACATGAACGTGGGTGTTGAAGACGGTGCGCGTTTAGTGGCAGGGGGTAAAGCCTACGACATTGGCACCGGGAAAGGCTACTTTGTAGAACCGACGGTTTTTGCCGATGTAGATTCAGCTATGACCATTGCCCGTGAAGAGAGCTTCGGTCCAATTCTGTCCATCATTCCCTTCGATGGTTTTGAGGAAGCGATCCAAATTGCCAATGGAAACCAATATGGTCTGGCTTCTGGTGTCCATACCCGAGATATCAAAAAAGCCCATCGCGCTGCGGCTCAACTGAAAGCGGGAACAGTTTGGGTAAATACTTACGGTCAGTTTGATCCCAGTGCACCCTTTGGAGGTTACAAAATGTCCGGCTACGGGCGGGAGCAGGGCTGGGAGGCTTTAGAGTTTTACCTTCAGACCAAAACCGTATGGGTAGACCTAACTTAAGATAACGTGAGTTCGAGATAAGGAAAACTTCAAAGCCTCACGATAGAGTGATTACAGCAGACTCGGCTTTCAAATTTGCCCCAATAACTCCGATATTTGGTGTGTATGGGCTGTAACTTTGTACTGCTAAAAAATAAAAACCTCTTCTAACAAGCCTTTCAGACTTTACTTAACTGGAACTCACATTAGTTTAAGTTCAATCAAAAAATACAGCCTTTGAACATAACTTTAAAAACAGCTAATGTAGAGAGTATATACTGTCGGGTTCAATAAGCATTAGGGATAGTCATAGCTATTTTATTAATAAATAAATCTATCTAGAGATGGTATTTTTCTGTAATAAATAAGTAATTAGTCATTCTATTATTGATAAACATTTATAGTTTTTTATAACTTTTAGTAGCTTTTTACAAAATTAACTAAAGATATAGTTATTTGATCCTTAAAAACAGAAACATAAGTTAAAGTTAAAAGGTCAAAGTCTACTTAAAAACTGTACATTGAACTTTTCAAAAAAGGCAGCTGTGAACAATGATGGATTCAAGCAATTACTGGAAAATTCTCACAGGCGCCTAAAAGAACTTAGTACCCGTGCTGTTAGCTCTGAAGAAAAGAAAAAACTGCTGTTAGAAGCCCTTGACCATATAACAGATAGCCTTGAGGAGCTAGGCATTGCGAGTGCAGAATTACAAACTGAGGACGACTCAAAACCTCTGTTAAGTCTATCTATTGTCGAACAAAATAATTACTATAAGCAATTATTTGAACTAGCTGCTGATGGCTATTTGATTACTGATAAGTCTGGTCTGATCCGTGAAGCTAATTATGCAGCAACCCAGCTACTCAACTGTACACGGAAGTTTTTACAAAATAAATCCTTGACCTTTTTTATGCCCAAAGAAGCCCGCCGAGTTTTCCGGGCTAGGGTAGAGCTGCTAGAGCCCCTGCCCCAAGGCCAAGAATGGGAAATCTCTCTGAAGCCCCGCAAAACCTCGGTCGCCCGCCAGGTAATTCTCAAGGTATCGGTAATCCCTGATGGTGAGGGGCGACACTCTGGTTTGCTATGGTTACTTTATGACATCACTGATTATCAAAAAGCTGAACGACAACGCTTAGCTCAAGAATATATCGAGAATATGGGTCAAGAACTTACCCAGGAGGGGGCAGCTTTATATCAACTCAAAAATAATTTTTTAAGTGCAATTACGCATGAATTACGTTTGCCATTGACGACTATTAAACTTGGCCTCAAGATGCTAGAGACAGACGCGCCCCAGCTTCAAGAACATCTGTTGCATATTCTACAAGACGCTTGCGAGCGTGAAATCAACCTAGTCAATGACTTATTAGAGTTTCAAGGTTTGGATAGTGATAAAAAGTTTCCTCTCCTAAGACGAGAAAAAACCTTAATTCATTTAGCAGAGTGGCTACCTAGCAAACTAGAAAAATTTGAGTTTTTGATGCAGCAAAAAAGTCAAACTCTAACGCTAGATATCTATCCTGAAAATCTTTCTTTATTCGTTGATCAAAAAATATTTGAACGCATCATTATTGAGTTTATAGAAAACGCCCATAAATTCACGTCTGAAGGTAAAACTATTGTCCTAAAAATTCGTCATAATCGCTGTCCAGATGTAGATTTTTCGACTTTAGGTGATGCAAACTCAAGTTTAGATACGGATGATTTTGTTTGTACGAGTGTTTCTAGTCATGGTGTCGAGATCTCGCAAGAAGAACTACCACGCATTTTTGAGAAATTCTACCGTATTCCTAATAATAATCCTTGGCAATATTCTGGTATTGGCTTAAGTTTAGCCTTGGTCGAAAGATTGGCGCAAGAACTAGAAGGAAGCATAAAAGTAAAAAGTAATGCCGAAGCAACAACCTTCTCTATCGAATTAGCCCAAGCCCACAGCTGAAGAACTCTGATGTCAGTTATCATAATAAATGACACTTTTACCAGATTGCTTGTCATAGAGAGAATCCGTGGAAGGGATTTGAGGGTGTAGTACGTGGTCATAGAAATTACCAAATTATTTGTCATAGATTTTTGGACTAAGATTCTCACGATAAATGTCACTTTGATAGACTTTAACTTAATTCATATATAGCTTGTCATGTTGGGACTTGGTCGGATTAGACAAGCCCCAACTTAGGGATTAGGCTCAGACCTTAACTAAAGCCTCTAAGTAGGCTGGTTTTAACTGAGGGGCTAAGTTGGGCATAGCTGCGTGACTGAAGGTCATAGATGCGACGCGGTTTTGCACTCATGATACACTTTCCGCTTATAGAATAAGGTATGGTAAAGAACCTTAGTCTTGTGAACCACCTGAGTGTGGAAGAATTAGAAAAGCGCTACCGCCAAGCAACGGACGGGGTGGAACGCACCCACCTGCAAATTATTTGGTTACT
>JBBRQP010000099.1:0-10216 GCA_038226175.1 Gloeobacterales cyanobacterium | reverse complement strand
TGACGATTGAAGAAGTGGAAGAGCGATTAGAGCAACGATGTCGTAGTTTATCAAAGCAGACCGAGTTGCTCAAGAGATACTTGTTCTACCACTGGTGGCCCAGAACAAAAACCTGCTAATCAAACGGAAAGAGTATAAGACGTACACTTATGTCATTTCTACTATTCAAGGTCACATATACAAGTTTAATGCACAACAGAATGTCCGTCTTCGCTACGTGGGTAAGGCCGGGGAACAGTACTTTCTCTACTCGCCAGTAATAAATTCAATGCTGATTGTGCCAATGAGCGAGGTGAAAGTCTTGGAACTCAAAGTGAAAGACAGTAATACTACTTCCGTTTAGATAGTCATTCATTCCCTGAGAACGCCCCTCCGCCCCATAAATGGGGGACGAAGCCCAGCTAATACTTGGTTTGGATACCTGAGAAGAAAGAGAGTTAATGCTCTATTTTCTGAAAGTCTAACTTTCCCCAAGAGTGCCCTGGCTCCCCATTTATGGGGCGGGGGGGCTGACTATTCAAACGGAAAGGGTATAAGGTATCTATCCCTGCTGCACTACCAGCGAGTACGCCTCACCCGACAGGTTCAAAACCACAGAAAATCAAGAAGTGATGTAGCTCTCTAATGCGGTTCAACGTTAAATATTAAGCCTCTCAGAAACCTTTGGAATTCTCCATCCACTTTCTCTTTGGGCTTCCAAAAAGATGATATCAACCAGATTTTTAACTTGCCAGCAGATTTAGTTCAGATTGCACGTCTGATTGATTCCTCATAAGTTGCACAAATAGTTATACCACTTCTGTTTAGATAATCATTCATGCCATGAGAAAGCCCCCCCACCACAATGCTGGGGCGCAAGAAAAGTCTTCTAGTTTTAGCTCCCCATTTATGGGGCGGGGGGTTGACTATTAAAAAGGAAAGATATTAGACACTCTACAGTTTTATACCTATCTCTCAAATACTAACGCACCTTACGTGGCGGCTCAACTGCTCTACGTTCAGCAAAATTCTCAAACCAACCTCTACGCCAGAAATAATATGTGAGTAGGCCAGCGATTAAAATCATGATGCCCCAGATTATGGGATAACCCCAATACCAGCCTAGTTCGGGCATATTCAGAGGAGATTTCTCGCGATCAAAATTCATACCGTAGACACCAACAATAAAGGTCAACGGAATAAAAATAGTTGAGATAATCGTCAAGACCTTCATCACTTCATTCATCCGATTACTAACCGCCGAAAGATACACATCCATCAAACTTGCCGCGAGTTCTCGATAGGTTTCCACCATATCCAAGACTTGAATAGTATGGTCATAACAGTCCCGCAAATAAACGCGTACTTCTGGGCTAATAAGAGGATTACCATCACGAATTAGTGCATTAATCGCATCACGTTGAGGCCAAATTGCTCGCCGCAAGGTCAGTAATTCCCGTTTAATATCATGAATTTTTTGTAGGGTTTCACGACTAGGATTCTCAACCACTTCATCCTCAAGCGCCTCTACTCGTTCACCATATATTTCAAGAACAGGAAAGAAACTATCAATAATCGTATCGAGCAGACTATAAGCTAGATAATCAGCTTTCTGGGTACGAATAATGCCTTTGTTCGTTTCAATACGTTTACGAACACTATCAAAGCAATCGTGAATAGATTCTTCTTGTACGGTCAACAGATAATGTTTACCTAAAATAAAACTCACCTGTTCACTACTAAATTCTTCAGTGGCCTCATCAAAACGTACCATCCGAGCAATAATTAGTAGCTGGTCGGCATACTCTTCAACTTTTGAACGTTGCGGGACATTGACGATATCTTCCAAGACCAAAGGATGTAGGTCAAAAACTTTCCCCAATCTGCGTAAAACATCCTCACTACCCAAGCCTTGGACATCGACCCACGAGACCGAAGTTGTATCCAAATAGGGCAGACATTGCTCGGGTTTCTCAAGAGTTAACGCTTCAGATTTTTCTGCACAATAATCAATCAAATAGATTTTGGGTAACTCAGCATCCGCCTCAATACTGAGTGTTCCGGGCATCGCGCCGGGATCATCGTAGTAATAATCGACGTAGGATTGCTCCTCATCCTCAGCGGCTGTAAGCACATCAGAAATAGCCTCATCATCCATCTGCATCATCCCAAGGTATTTGCATCATAACGAGTTTAATCCTGAATATATTCCTGTTCGCTAAACAAAGCCTCTTCCGCCCGTTGTAGCTCGCGACCCAAGTAGGCCGCGTGATTGAGATGAGTTACTAAGGGCAACGGTTCGAGATCAAAAATCTGAATGCATAGTTCTTTGGCTGTGCGCCCCACCAGAATTTTGGTTAAAGGATTAGGTGCCGGAGCTTTAGCATTGATGGGCTTGCCAGTTTCTGGGTTGATCGCTAATCCGCGTTGATTGAGCGTGACGCCAAAATGTAAGGCTTCGATCACACCCGCAGCCCGGTCTAGGCGAATAATAAAATAACCAGCGGGATCAAGCGGGATGTGCCGTTTAGAAAGTTTGTTGTCGAGGGTATAGCCTGCATCTCGCCAGCAGGTTGAGCTTTGGGTATTCATAATTCCACTATAGCTGTCTTCACTAAGAGTTAATTTGTTTTAGGGCTTTGCAAATTGTTGACGTTGCTCGGAGGTCAGAATGCTCTCGATTTGGTTGAGCAAGTGAGCTTGTGCTTGTTTGATGCGGGGTTTGAGCACGTGTAGTTGGGCGCGTATATCAGCTGCGGTGCCGTCATCTCCGACAGCTCGGGCTGCTCTCAGCTGCGTACGGAGAGTTTGGACTTGCTCAAGTAGAGCCCTGTTATCTTTTTTGAACTGTTGACTAACTTGTTCTAATTTTTGTTTTTGCTGCGAGGTCAACACCAGATGATCCAATTTCTTGCGCAGAGCTTCCTCAGAAAACCGCTGCTTCGACGTGGATTCGACCCCAGGCGGCTGACCACAGGCGGTCAAAATGCCTACTAAAAAACTGAGTGACAGCAATGAAGTGAGTGATCGTAGGAACATGGTTTTGACGCTCCCCACAGCTAAAGCCGGAGGTTTTACGCCGTTTTTGATCAACCAAAACCAGATATTGGTATTACAAACGATTACTTGAGGCATTACCAATCTTATTTACTAACCAGCGGTTTAACAAGATCGCCTAAGGTTTTCCCTTTCTCTGCAATTGAGGCGGGCGGGGTGCGATATTTTGAGGATGGTTACAATGACACGATCAGAGCTGAATTACGGCTGATGATTTAGCCAAGTCACCTGACCATCTTCCAGCTGAGCCTCATAAATTTTTAACATCATGCTCCCTTGTTATACAGTTTTATGTTCCCCTCGATCCTAGCGATCAGTCAGTACTTTGCCAAATACACTGGGTTAGTTATGTGTAGTTTAATAAGCTGACTCACTGCATAGTTTGCACTTTTCATTCCTATGTATCAACAGTGGCAAACTTGTCTGTTCAGGCAACCCCTTTCGTTTGTCCTTATGGGAAATGTCATGACTATCAAAATAATCAACCAATTAGCCCTTGATCTTGTCCAACGGGACTTCAGCAACGGTCATACACCAAGCAATGGCGGCCCTACCAAAACTTCCCGTGCCCTAGCACTCATCCACCTTGCGGCCCACGATGCCTACGCGAAAGTTACGGGACTCCTCGAAGCGCAACTTACGACTCTACCTAGTGCTCCTAGTGGCATTGGCACTAGCGCAGCCTCAGGGACTATTGCTTTGATCGGTGCAGGACTTCATGTAGCTGAGCAACTTTATCCCGATGATGCATTTATCGCTACCCAGATCGATGCGCTTACTACAGGCCTAGATGCAGCAACCTTGGCCTACGGCAAGCAAGTGGCTGATTTTTGGCTGACGAGTCGCAATAGCGATAGTTCCGAGTTAGGACAACTCGATTCCAAGTACATCAATCAGCCAGGACACCATCGGCCTGATCCCCTCAATCCCGGCCAACAGACCCTGGGTCGCAATTGGCGCAAGGTCGATCCCTTTGTCATTAAAAATATAAGGACAGAGGCTTTTCTCGAGCCGCCGCCAGCACTCACGAGCCAAGAATACGCGCTTGCCTTTGACCAAGTCATTGAAATGGGCAAAAACGATATTGTTCAACGCGACGCCGATTTTCGCAAGCTGGCAACTATTGGGATCTTTTGGGGTTACGACGGAGCCAACTTACTCGGTACACCGCCGCGACTTTACAACGAGGTGGTACGCGGTATCGATGGCTTCGACAAACTACCAGTCACAGAGCAAATCAGAATTTTGACGGCGATCAATGTTGCCCAAGCCGATGCTGCTATTGCTGCTTGGTTCTGGAAATACGAGTATGATTTCTGGCGGCCTGTAGTCGGCATCCGAGAGGCTGATCCCGGTTTTGGGCCGACTGGCCTAGGAGATGGTAATACTTTGCGTGGTAAAGAAGGCGATCCCTTCTGGCTTCCCCTTGGTGCTCCCAAAAGCAATCCTTTCCCTGGGCCAGTTGCTGGCGCTCCTGGTAGTAACGGTACGCCCAACTTCCCAGCCTATCCCTCAGGACACGCCACCTTCGGCTCAGCCGCATTCGAGACTGCCGCTGCCCTTCTCGGAAAAACTCCCGAAGAAGTGACTGTCACAAACTTTGTCTCTGGCGAATTCAATGGCAAAACGACTGATAACACTGGAGCTGCCCGCCCCCAATGGCAACAGACCTTCAACCTCCGCGAAGCCATTGAGCAAAACAAGCTCAGCCGCATCTATTTAGGTGTCCACTGGTTGTTCGATGCAACTGGTGGCGAAGCAGTCGGCAAGAAAATTTCTGAAAAAGTAGTAACGGCTTTCACCTAAGAACCGCTCTGTTCTTCTTTATTAGCCATCAAGCTAAATGCTTGATGGCTTTTCTTGATTTTGAATTATCGCTAGGAAGGTGTGTGACAGTGCAAAATCAGTTGGGATCTAAGAAACACACAGGGGCTGCCTCGCCTTTAGCCCAGACAGGTTATATTTTTTGAAGACTGTGAGCTTAAGACATGACTGACGACACACAAATTGGCTTAGATTTAGGCATTTCTCTATCGGATACCACGCCGATGATGCGGCAATTTTTGGAGATTAAACAGCAATATCGTCACTGTATTTTGCTATATCGGATGGGTGATTTTTATGAAACGTTTTTTGAAGATGCCGAGACCCTTGCCCGAGAATTAGGCGTTGTATTGACTGGTAGACAAGCCGGAGAAGTCCTCGGACGGGTGCCGATGGCAGGCGTTCCTTACCATGCCCTCGAACGCTATGCCGCTCAGCTCATTGAAAAAGGCTATGGGGTTGCCATTTGTGACCAGATGGAAGCCGCAGGCCCTGGCACCAAGCTCGTACGCCGTGAAGTAACCCGCGTCATTACGCCGGGCACAATTTTAGAAGAAGGTCTACTTACTGCCAAAAAGAATAACTATCTCGTCGCCTTGGTTATGGCAGGTAAGGCTTGGGGTTTGGCCTATGCCGATGTCTCGACAGGGGAATTTCGGACAACGCAGATAGAGGACGTCGAACGCTTGATCCAAGAGCTATGGCGTTTAGAACCCGCTGAGATTTTGTTACCCAGTGATGCGCCCGATCCAGTCAAACTCCTGCGCCCCGGTCATCGTGACCCCAATGTGCCCGATAGTTTACCGACTCAGTTTGGTTATACCCTGCGCCCGAGTCGGCAGTTTCTATTAGCCGAAGCCCGTGAGTGTATGCTCGAATTATTTCGGGTCGGCTCTCTTGAGGGTTTTGGTTGTGCCCATTTACCGCTGGCACTCCGGGCAGCCGGCGGCTTGGTCGCCTATCTACGTGAGACCCAAAAATCAGCACCTGTACCGCTTGTCCCCCTGACGACCTATTCGACCCAACACTACATGACCCTCGATCCGCAGACCACCCGTAATCTGGAATTGATGCAAACTAGCCGTGATGGCGGATTTCAGGGTTCGTTGTTGTGGGCAATTGACCGCACACGTACTGCGATGGGTGGGCGTTGTCTGAGGCGTTGGTTACTGCAGCCTTTATTAAATGAAACTGAGATCATACACCGTCAAGATACTATCCAAGAATTGATCGACAAACCCCAGTTACGTGAACCGCTCCAGCAGTTTCTCGACACCCTCTATGATCTCGAACGCTTAGCCGGACGCATTACGACTAAGACCGCTAATGCCCGTGACCTGGTTGGCCTAGGACAGGCTCTCAGTCGGTTACCCCGTTTGTGGGAAATTTTGGTGGGTTCCGAGTCCTCTTATCTCACGCAAATCCAGGTTAATGCCAGCCTCGAACCCCTAGGACAGGAAATTTTACGCACCCTGGTTGAGCATCCACCGTTGGTTTTGACCGAAGGCGGGTTAATTCGTACAGGCGTCAATGTGGACTTGGATCTGCTCAAACAGCAGGGCAGTGATGACCAACAATGGCTGATTGACCTTGAAACCCAAGAAAGGCTACGCACTGGCATTCCCACGCTCAAAGTAGCCTTCAACCGGGCTTTTGGCTATTACATCGAGATCAGTCGCGGCAAATCTAACCAAGCCCCCAAAGACTATATCCGCAAACAAACGCTCACCAATCAAGAACGCTTTATCACCCCGGAGCTCAAAGAACGAGAAGCGCGCATCCAAAATAGTCAAAAAGAAACCTTTCAGCTCGAATATGAAGTCTTCGTGGCTCTACGCCAAAAAGTTAGTACGTACAGTGAAGCCATTCGTACCTTAGCCCAACAGTTGGGTGCCATTGATAGCTTGGCGGGACTCGCACAAGTTGCGGTCTATCACCACTATTGCCGTCCCACCCTTGAACACAACCGGACATTAGCCATTACCCAAGGCCGTCATGCGGTGATTGAACAGATGCTCCCCCATGGTCTATTTGTCCCCAACGATACGGAGCTAGGTCAAGAGATTGACCTGATGGTGCTGACCGGACCGAATATGAGTGGCAAATCGAGTTATTTACGTCAGGTGGGCTTGATGCAGTTGCTGGCTCAGATTGGCAGTTTTGTGCCTGCGACCACTGCGCGATTAGGCATCTGTGACCGCATTTTTACCCGAGTGGGTGCCGTCGATGACCTAGCTACTGGCGTATCAACCTTTATGGTTGAGATGACGGAGACGGCGAATATTCTTCATCATGCGACAGCACGTTCATTGGTGCTCCTAGACGAGATCGGGCGGGGGACAGCTACGTTTGATGGACTAGCTATTGCCTGGGCGGTGGCTGAATATTTACTCGATCCGCTAGCGAGCCGTACTATTTTTGCAACCCATTATCATGAACTCAATGCCTTGACCACGCTCCAACATCGCGCTGGCAATTATCAGGTCATCGTCAAGGAGATTGGGGAAGAAATTATTTTCTTGCATCAAGTGATTGCGGGTGGTTCTGACCGCTCCTATGGCATCGAAGTCGGCCGCCTAGCCGGACTGCCGAAGGTAGTTTTGCAACGGGCGAAAGCGGTACTTAGACAAGTCGAGCAGCACTCGCATATTGCCTTAGGTTTGGGAACTATTGATTAACCTATGACTTGGCTTAGAGGTCACTTCAAGCGTAGTCTAGATCACAGTGACACTGATCCAACATGTTTTCTGTCCCCAAAGCCTACGAAAACCAAGAATTTTTGACCTCTAGTACGGCGCGCAATATTCGTGTTTTGTGTGAGTACGAGGAGCCCAAACAACGCTTTATGACCCATAGTGTGCGTAATACGATTGTTTTTTTTGGTTCGGCGCGCACACTACCTACCGAAGAAGCTCAAAATCGCGTACTCTTGGCGCAGGAATATCTAGCCATGCATCCACTAGAACCCACTGCCAAAACGCACTTAGAGCAGGCGAGCCGTGCCCTATATTTGAGCCAATATTACGAACAGGCGCGGGAGCTAGCACGGCGTTTAACGGAGTGGAGCTTGAGCAAGGCTGGTTATCACTACTACATCTGTTCTGGTGGTGGCCCGGGCATCATGGAAGCAGCTAATCGGGGAGCCTCAGAAGTCCCTGGTGGTAAATCAATTGGACTCGGCATTTCTTTACCTATGGAGCAAAGCCTCAACCCCTGGGTAACGCCTGAATTAGCTTTTGAGTTTCATTACTTTTTTACCCGCAAATACTGGTTTTTGTGTCTGTGTAAAGCCTTGGTCATCTTTCCGGGGGGCTTTGGTACCCTCGATGAGCTATTTGAAACCCTGACACTCGTCCAAACCAAAAAAATGCGGGGTCGCCTGCCGCTAGTACTATTTGGCACCGACTATTGGGATAAGGTGCTTAATCTCGAAGCCATGCGCGACTTTGGCATGATTGGGGCGGCGGATATTGACTTGATTTATCGCACCAATTCTTTGGATGCCGCGTTTGCCCATATCACAGGGCTACTCCTAGAATGCGAAGACCCCGAGACCGATAAAATCCTACCTAGCATCTAAAAAATAAGTATTGACAATACTAAAAATTAGTGCAAAGCCTATGCTAAGATTAAGGGAGTCGTTACGGGTGTGGTCACCATGAAACGCGGGATTCAAGTTGGCAATTTGTTTGGCATTCCTTTTTTTCTCGACCCGAGTTGGCTTTTTGTCGCGGCCTTACTGACCCTTTCTAATACCGTAACCTTTGCCGCTGGTACAGGCTTAGTGCAAAGTATTTTATTGGGCGTACTTAGTGTTGTCATTATTTTTGGTTCGGTATTAGCCCATGAGCTCGGGCATTCTTTGATTGCCCAACGCTTTGGGATCGAGGTCAAATCTATTTCATTATTTTTGCTGGGTGGTATGGCTGCTTTTGATAAAGAACCCGCCAAACCCTGGCAGAGTTTTGTAATTGCCGCAGCTGGGCCTATGGTCAGTCTTGGGCTTTATCTGCTAGCAGTTTTGGGTTTAGGGTATGTGCCAACCAATTCCTTTGCGGGCATCTTACTATCACTATTGCTAAGTATGAATTTAGCCCTAGCGCTCTTTAACCTCTTGCCCGGTTTACCCCTTGATGGCGGTCAGATGCTCAAGGCTGTAGTCTGGGGCGTGACTAAAAAGTTTGAAACTGGGGTCAAAGTGGCGGCTTTTACCGGACAGCTATTGGGCTGGGGGCTGATGGGTCTGGGTGGTTATGCCGTATTTGTGGGCAACTACTCTGGCTTGTGGCTCGCGGTCTTGGGTTGGTTTATCCAGTCCACCGCACGGCTCAATGTCCAAGCCCAGCAACTTAACCAACGACTCTCTGATTTGACCGTCGGTGATTCCCTCAAACTCAGCGGTTCGGTGGCGGCTAATCTGCCTTTTAGTACTTACCAAGAGGAGTATGTCAAAGGGGATATGACAGCGCAACACCTCGTACTTTGGCAAGATGAAGTCATTGGGATTATCTCTGCAACCGATGGTAGTGACCTCCCGACTAATCTTTGGGGCTACAACCAAGTACGACAACTGATGACACCGATGGATACCCAACTGCCGAGTATCCCAGAGAGTACGCCGCTCGTTCAAGTTGTCGAACGCTTTAATGAAAATCCTAAACTTCTGGTACGCAGTCTCGAAGGCAAAATTATCGGGGTGATCTCCCCAGAAATGGTGCGTCGTGCTTTAGCTGCCTAAGATTTAGTTAACGCTAAAAAAGCCAGTCTCACCGTGGTAAGGCTGGCTTTTTTATGGCAAATCATCCATACGTGCCCGAATTTGATTGATAATTTTGGTAATCACGATCTCAGAATGATAATAGTCTTAACTTAGGATCAACGTGTTTCAAACATTTTAGAAATCATTTTAATGACATCACGCAACCAACGATTTGCTTCATCTTGATCGCTCAATGCACTCCACAGCATAGAAACCACCCACGGCTTAGTTTTGACTGGCAGTTCAAAAATTGTTAAATCACAGACTGTTGCTAAGCGAAGCGCAATACGATTGGGAATTGCTGCCACAAGATCGCTAGAGGCGATCACAAAAGGTAAAAACAGCATATGTGGAGTTGTTAAGGCAATCCGACGCTCTAAATTCTGCTCATTTAACACCCTATCAATTTCACCTACGGTATCTCGCCGTAGAGTCACGAGAGCATAAGAGAGATGCGTAAATGCTTCTAGTAGGCAGCCACAGAGCTTATGACGGGTAGAGGCGCTTCAGTTTCTCCCGTGCTTCTTTGGTCGTGAAGCGCCATTGGATTTTCGTCTGTGCTCGATTGCGTTGCTCTTGCCAACACCGTATTGCTTG
>JBBRQP010000098.1:0-10225 GCA_038226175.1 Gloeobacterales cyanobacterium | reverse complement strand
TCCCAACTGCCCGAAAACCAAACCTGCGTTCTCCTGGCAGCCCCGATGAACAGGTTAATGGTCTGGACGGGGAAGGGTGAGCCAGCGGCCATCTTCAATGAATTCCCATTCGTTATTGCCCGACCTGATTTTAGCGTGGAGGCACTGACCGCTTTCATGGCCCAGAGCGCGGCCAACCCCAAGCAGGTAACCAATCATTACAGCCGCAACAGGCAGGTGCTCGGTAGTTATCTGGGGTAGCAAAAGCACAATCCGTCTGCGTCAGATGGGTTGTGCCAGGACGGGGGAATCAAGGGGGACAGCAGAGATACCTGCATCTGATTGAAAATAATAAATCACTGACAATCAAGCGGGTATAAAAGGTATTGCCTTATCACCATCTCATTTTTAGCGCATGTATTTCGTCGTACCTTTAATCTGTTGGCACAGCAACGGATAGCACCTGTTCATCAATGCATGTACTGCCCGGTCGGGCACATACGACTAAATCTATTTCATATGAATAAATCACAGTTTATCGGACATCTTGCGGCGGATGCCGAAGTCATTCAGGGAGTCAACGGCGAGTTTGTCAAGTTCCGGCTGGGGGTCAGCGAACGCTATAAGAACCGGGCGGGTGAGCTGATCGACAGCACCGAGTGGATCAATTGCACCATGTCAAAAAATGCGGTGCTGCCATATTTGGTCAAAGGGAAAGAAGTACTGGTTGAAGGTCGAATCAGGGCCGAGGCTTACCAGAAGAAAGACAGTACCGAACCGGGGGCTTCATTAAGCTTGCGGGTGTCAGAATTGAGGCTATTGGGTGGTAAAACCGGCAGTGAGGCACCCGACAACCCATCGGTTACTGTTGAGACGATGACGACACCGGTGAGCAAGGGAGCTCCCGTCAATTATTACCAGGTACCGGAGGAGGAGGGTGATTTGCCTTTTTAGCTGCCTGTAAGTGCGTTATTAACCGAACGAAAGAACAGCCCGTTTGTGACGGGCTGTTCTTTTACGTGAAAGCAACTGTGCGTCGTCGAGATCGTCCGTAAAATAGACCAGTCAATACACCCGATAAAAGCGGGCCTGTTTGTTAATAAAAAAAGGAAATCTTTATTTTTACGTCAGTTAACCCTTTATTGATTGACGTTCATGCGAGCACACCATCCTTCTGCTTTGCGACTTGCTGCACTCCTCAGCGTAACGTACCTGCTGCTTCAGTGCCGCGCTGAACGGTTACGACTGGCCGTCTCCCCAATCAGCCTGGGCACCATCAAACCAGTCCCGATGGCATTGCGATTTCCCCTTTCGTTGCCACTGCCGGTAACGGTGCAGACTAAACCAGTAGTGAACCGAAAAAAACCGCTGGCCAAAGCGGGTCAGGCCCGACCAGTAGCGATTAAACCGCCTACTACTGGAAATAGGGTAGGGGAGACCCCTAAACTACAGGTCGCGACAACTAGCCCGGTAAAATCAAGGAGATCACCCCTGAACTGGCCTGAACTCCAGGGGTTTGTAACGACCTATAAAGGTGGAGGGTATCTGGGGGGACCCGAAAACAACAGGAATGGTAAGCGGGAGACGGTACCCATCGTAACGAGTATTCCCCAGTCCATGACAACCACGTACACGGCTAAAGGCTACCTCAATGCCGCAGCCGTAAACCCACTCTCCGCCCAGCACGGGGGACCAACTCCTGAGCCTGCGTTTCTGGTGGCCACTGACTGGGCTTTCTGCCTTTCCAGACAGCCCGCTTTGTCTGGTACCGATCTCTATCAACTGGCTGCCGATACCGCCACGCGACACCAGCCATTTCCCGGTGTGTATACATTGGTCGCGGCCTTTCTACAACCAGGCTTACCTGATCAACGGGCTACTACTTCAGTACCCGTTAACGTGGCCGACGCTACCACCAGGCACCTGCCTGTTCAACCCGTCAATCTCCCCCGCCGATACGCGGTACCGGCTGACAGTACTCCCGTAAGGCAGCCGGTACCATCGCTGGCTCCAGCCAGACAGGCACCCACTGCCCGGAAGAAGATTGCCCAACAGGCGTTACTGAGGACCCCTCTACAGCCAATACCTAAACGCAATACGGCGAGGCCCGTTGAGGCTCAACCTCGCACGACAGTACACATAATCACACAGTCTGTACCCAAGCCTATTCCTAATCGGCCCTGTACGGAGTTACTTCAGCGATTCCTGGATGTGGGTGGCTGCCCTGTCTTTTCCATGTCGATCCACCCCGATATGCGTGTAAAGGTGACCGGGTGTCATCCTACAATGGCTTATTTATTGATGGGCATGCCCTCCAGCAAACTGGTCATTACGCCAACTGGAGCCTATCAATCTCAGGAAGAGCAAGGCCAGATTACCAAATTACCCATTGGGATTTGGGTGCGCGCGGACAGCCTTTGGCTTTGCCGTTCCGTGCAGATCGGAGCGACGCAACAAAAGCTGCTAACGCTGCTTATCCGACGGACGACGAGAGGACCGTCGTTGCCAATGCAGAGTCGTCGTTTATCGCTTTGGCATCGCCTTACCGGCTGGTTCAGAAAGCACCATGATTTGCGGTAACCAATCACCTGTCGCTTCTGTCACCTCCTAGAATCAAGGGGGGATACTGCTCAGCCTAATAAACGTGGGAATCAAACGGGATCAAAAGAGTTCTCTATGATTACGTAATATGTTGACCTACTGTAGTTTAGATAAATTTACATAAGACAAAGACAAAAAAATTCTCCTAAAATTTCATCGTATGCAACCCTTCAGCTTCGCCAAATCGGCAGTCCAACATGGTCGACGGTTCATCACATTTCACTACTTTCCGCTGTTCTTCTTAGGATTTCTGTTCATTGTGCTGTCACTCGCTTACCGATCCGTACTGGTTAGTGCCTGGGCCTACCGGAGTGTAGGCGTAGGTGCCGGGTTAGGGTTAATGCTGACCACGCTGTGGCGGTATCGCTGTGAGCGGCGGTTGTTCTGGATGGCCTTCAAGGCGACCTTCCGTCATCTTTGGGGACGTCGTTTACTGGGGCTTTACCTGCTGATCCTGGTTTTTGCCACAGCCCTGTTCTGGCCTTCGGCGGGCGGCATGGTGACAGGTGGATTCAGCGCAGGCTTTATGCTAAGTCTGATGGTAACGACGCGAGAGATCAAACGCCGTAATCGTACGATCATCAAGCGTAACTAATCATCGGCCCACTATGTATCCATCTCACCTCGATCCGCATTATCAACCACATCCTTCGGAGGTACGGCCATTCAAAGGGTTGCGCTTTTTCCTGGTCCAGAATCTACTGCTAAGTAGCCTGATAGGTTATACGGTGTGTCACCGATATGACTGGCACTGGTTGATTGGTGTTGGCACATTTGTGTTGACCGCCTCACTGTATCACGCGCTCATTCACTCTAAATTGCGGGTGCTTCTTTTCGGAATCAACTGCCTTCCGGTGTTGTTTCTGGCCTATTTCCTCGCTGACAAGCTTTTTCACCAATCAGTAGGCGTATGTTGGTTTCTGGGTATTGTGGCGATGATCGGCATGTTTTGCTGGCAACAGTATTCGTTTGGTATCTACCAGCATCACAACCGTTATTACCAGCAGGTTGAGCGCCGGGAAGAGGAAGACCGTCGTTTAGACCGCTTCCGCTAATCAACTTATCGGCTGCGAAAAAACAGTTTAAGCACCAACCATAAAAGCCAAACGAAATGAATAATCCATCAGTTAAAGACCACCGTCAAGTACTATCCAACGATGAGCTTGTCACGCTCATGCCGGCTATTACCGCCAGGTATGCGGACGCGTCACCTGAGCTAAACCGAGCCCTGTGTGAGGCTCTAAAAAGTAGGATGAATCTCGCGCAGCATAAGAAGGACGAGTCAGACTAAGACACCTTGCGGCACCTTTTATTCTTACAAAAAGCCCCTCACTAATCATCAGTGAGGGGCTTGCCTTTTGAAATTGAGCGGATTACTATACTTACATAAATGCGCCAATGGACCGATTGTTATTCCATGGCATGTCGTCAGCATTGTCAGGGGTAAACCCCTGTTCGCCTAATGACCTAATGGTCGTCAACACAGAAATCGGTTCTTCGGGCGGCGTTGTCGACGTGAGCCATTGACGGCTTGATTCAAATGCCGCAATCTGCGTGTCCGTTAACTCCAATTGATTGACCGCGACGGTAAAGCACTCCTCAAACGAAACATGATTTCCCATGATCAATTCGGTGGCCTGGTGGTCGTTGGCCAGTCGATAAATATCTTTTAACGTAATTTCGTCATCCGTTTCTGACGTTATTCTTTCCACAAAAGCGACCATCTCCTCAATCCGCCTCCCTAACAAATCGTCCGTCATAATCGCTTCGGTCACCGTATCATCCGTACCGATGACCAGAATGGTGGCCACGCCAGGCGTAACTTCCATAGGACGTACCGCAAATGGATCGACGCCTGCAGCAAAGGTCGAATCCACTTGCGTTAATTCATCGGGTTGTGAAGGGGCAGCCGGTAGCGGTGTTGGTTCAACGGCTGGTGTATCTTCCTTAAGCACGGCGGTTGTGGTCGCAGCCGACAACGCGTCTAATTCAACCCTGGATTTACCAATAATGGGCGATACCGGTCCCGAATGAGGTGTCTGGCTGTTGGGCACAAAGACCGAGTTGTGTTGGATTGTTGGGCGTTTTTGCCTTTTCTCAGCCGAGGTGTCGTTCCTGAAAATCCAGATCAGTACACCGACTAGAACAGCTACGGAGAAGGTGATATAACCACCCAGCGTCACCATGAAGAGCATTTGTGTCATGACCGTTTTTCTGTTTTCCTCAATGAGGCTGCCAGATACTCAACTACACCAGGCGTCTGGATGGCATAATCGACAAGTGCTGTCAGGATATCCCCTCTGATTTTTGTTGAACTGAGTTTCGCCGTTACGGCTACCTGCGTTACTAACTGATTGAAAGAAATTACCGAAGCGGGCTTTGTGCATACCCGGAGTAGGATCGTTTGCACCTGCTCATCGATTCCATCGGCCTGTGCCACCTTCTTGGTCGTAATATCATCATAACTAGTAGTGACCGTCGGCTGATTCTGTGCTTTCCCTGCTACCCTTTTCGCTTTCTCGACTTTTTTATTGTCAACTGATTTGGCAACGGGCGGAGGCATACCATCTACCAGCGGCCTGGCTGATGGCGGATCTCCAGCAGAATGACTTTCCGCAGTTGGGATCGGGGGAACCTCCTCCCGGCCCCAGGAGAACTGATTCCCAAACTGAATATGCTTTTCAACTTCGTCTAAGTCAGGGTTCGTAAATGAGGCCACTAAGGCTGCCTGCTCCGGGGTACTGGGCGTTCTTTTGCTACCCATGAACGTTAGTTTTCCAGGTGAGTCAATAACTCCTGGCAGAACACGGGAAATGCCTGCTGGTACTCACCCCCTTTAATGACCATGGGCGATGAAATAGTCGTTAACATGATGTTCTTGTCAAATCCAGACTGCGCCAGGCCAAGTCTTGTCTCTAAAAAACCCTTGTAAAAAGCACCCATCACCTGTGGTGTGATCGTGCGTTCGACTTCCGCTGCCGCAAATTTGTACATCTCCTGATACCGATTCCAGAAGGAAACAATCTGGATCGAGGCTGGCAATTGGCCACTGAGAAAACTGTTCCGCAATAACCTAAGGTAATCTGAGGAGGTTTTCAGCTCCAGCGACTGGGTACCGAACGGAACAACGATGAGGTCGCATCTAGCCAGAATACGGGTGATGTTCTCGTTTACGCGACCACCCATGTCGATGAAGATGAAGTCGTACTCCCCATCAATAAATTGTTTAGCGACAAGTTGTTCTTCCGAGGTATCGACGATTGGATAATAATCCTTAGTGGTGATGCTCTCCCGTTTATTGAACTCAAAACGGAGTATGCCCGAGCGGAAGGCAGACTGCTGGTTCAGCAACGAAATGGAATCGATGTCTCCGCTGTTAGCTACCGTTTCTATGCGTTTGAGCATCGTCAGTTCAGACTCCCGGTGTTTGCTGATGCTGTGCTGGCCATCGTCCACGTCAAAGACAAGTACACGACGCCGATTTACGTAGCTTAAGGTAGAAGCCAGGATGGTTGTTATCGCGGTTTTGCCCACGCCGCCCTTGATGTTATGGACAGCTATAATCTTCGTTTTTTTCATGATAAAAAAATGATTTCTTTTTTTAATCCTCAATAATAATAAATAGTAGACCTTTACCAACGTCGGTAATCAGATATATTTAGAAGGCGGGTACGTCATCCACGATTAGCTCACATAGACTAATGAGACCATATGAACCAGATAGACCACGTAAGCCAGACAGACCACATGAGCCTGTTTTTGCCAGAGAGAATGGCAAGCTATGTTTTACAGGAGGAAAAATCAGTCGAACGGTGTTCTCCTTCTTTTCCCTCCTGTAAAACCCTTGCCCTACCGGGGAACATTCGCCTATCGGCTCATGAAAGGAAGGCAGTTAATCTCGTTTATCCGACCCTGAATATTGCCCCGTGAACCCCATCCTAATTTCATGGAACCACTCTCGCCAACCCCTGAGATCAATCGGCCTCTAACCCGAAAGCGGGGACGCCCTCGCAAAGAGAAGCAGACGCTGCGAACGGCTGATGTGCACCTTTATTTTACCCTTGCTGAGTTGGTGCAGATCGACAGGGAAGCCCAGGCCCAGGGGTTAGGTCGTGCGGACTACGCCCGGGAGATGCTCATTGGCGACCGGACACAACTGGCCCGGCGTCAACCGCTGCCGGCTGAAACGGCCCGGCAGTTTGCCCTTTTGCGTGAGGCCGTCGACCAGCAAAAGCAACTGCTTCGCTCGGTAAACCGGGTAGAGCTGGACGCTGATCTTGACGCACTGGCAAGGCAGGGACTAAATGAGTTATTGGGCCTCTTTTCGCAGTGTCACGCTTACGTTAATGAACAAATAGATCAGCAGAGCGCATGGGCCAGTCTACGGCAGAGCCAGCAGTTGTTGGAGCAGACCATGACGTTGCTAGTGGGGGAGGTCCCAATCCTACAGCAGATCGGACAGGTTCAACAAAAACAACTCCTGCATTGGCAACTGCTTGAACAGGTACTGGAAAAGGGGAGGCCATGGATGGGGTCGATACGATGAGTAGCCTTGACGTGGGTAAACCGACCGCATACCGAAAGATTAACTAATAAATTAGTTGATAAACCAGAAACCGCTATGATTGGCAAGGTGGCTAAAATGGGTACCTCTTTTTCGTCCGTCCTGGCCTACTGCCTCTACGGCAGAAGCGAAACCAACGCCCTGGATCGCACTCAGATCCGGGGGGAGCTAATTTATGCTCAGGGTGTGGATGAACTGATCGTTAATGACCCCACCATCATTGACGGGGACATGGTTCAGCAATACGGTGTTGGCAAACGACTCGACGTGGGCGCACTGGCCCAGCAACTTCAAGACGGTGCTGCCCGCCAACCGGGTTTGACCGCTCCGGTCTGGCATCAGATGTTTTCGTTTCCCATCGGGGAAGATCCCACCACCGACCAGCTCGACAGTCTCATCGGAGCCTGGCAGCAAACCTTCGGATTTACCCAAAATCAATTGGTGGTCTTTCGCCACCGTGACAAAGACCACCAGCATATTCACCTGGTTGGCAATCGCATCGACGGCACTGGCGTCAACACCTCCCTGGATGCGTTTAACTACCGAGAAACCGGGCGTCTCTGCCGGAGGATGGAAGCTGCCCTACAGTTAACCCCCGTAGCGGCTATGCATCATGATGTGCTGGATGGTCGCTACGGTCGGGGACATGCTACGCACCACGACCGGCTACGGCATCTCATTGACGAGGCACTGCCGAAGAGCACCACGGTTCGGGAACTGAGTCACAAGCTGCATCGAGATGGCGTCAGTACTATCGTAGGGCGAGGCATCACTTTTGTGGATAAACATACCGGCGTGAAGACGAAAGGCAGTGAGCTGGGCCGGACCTACAGCCTGGCTAATCTTACGGCCCGCCTGACCGATGGTACATCTGTAAACGTCCATGAAATGGGCTACCAGGTTCCGAGCAAACAAGCAAAAGCGTTTGCCGGAGCACTGGATGAAGGACTAACCCAAACGAGCAACTGGCCAGCCCTTCAACTGTTTCTTATCGCCCAAAGGGGATTTTTAATGTTTCCTGGTTCAGAGGGGAAGGCGTGGGCTCCCGGCAAGACAATGACGCCGCTCCTGGGCGTATTCCGGGCTGGCCAGCTTAGAACCATGCCCGTTGATAAACTAGGGGAAGCCTATGCGCCTACCGTAATTCAGGCGCGACTAGCGCGTAACCCGGCCATCTTAGGCTTAACCGAAAAGGTGGCCACGGGTGCACTGGCAGCAGCCCAGCGGGCCTATTTCCGGGCGGCCCTACTGGAGAGTGTTCGCTATGCCCAACACATGACGGGAAAAGCAGCATCAGGTCGTGCATCTACGACAGCCTGGCTTCAACACCTCGATACCCATTCGGCATGGCAGGTAGACTGCCATGTTGACCAAAATGGACAAGCGACCGCCGTCGACTTCAATCTGCGGGGGGATAAAGACCGCGCGGGGGATCGGGCGGGCGGGCTACTCGCCAAGTTTACCCAGCTTGAGTTAGCGGATGTCATCAGCCTTACCGTAGCGAAAAAAGCGATGAATATCTCGCCAACGGTAGGCCCTAACCAAGAACTATCCTCGACGATACCATCTGGTGCCAACCCCAACAAGGTCGAATCGATTCCTGGCGATATTTACGCGCAGGGAGGGGCACAGATGGATCGGGACACAAAGGCTGATCTGGCAGAAATCCAGCGAAGTCTGCAACAGATGAAAACAGGGCGAAAAAAAGTGGCCCAAACACAACCACTATCCGGGCGAAAAGGACCCAAGCGAAGGCTGTAAAGCCAGCTTGCCTCAGCATAAAACACAGTGCTGTCCGTTGCTGAGGCAAGCTGGCTTTAGGGCATACATCCAACAGGGAGTAGCATAAGGAAGCCCGTTGTAACGAACTAACCCAGTGCCTACTCTACCCTGCTAAAATAGGGTGCCAATAGAAAGGGAATTGGATATTTGTAGTTCTCAAGCTCCAAATACGACCAATTCCCATGAAGCAGAGCCTCAAAAGCGAAATTACGTCAATTCTACATTCAGCACCAATCGTAGACAATTTAGCCCGAAAAACCTTTGTCTCATTATTCATACTAGCCTTGATTCAACTGCGAAAAGTGCAATTTTGCGAGTTGGCAACCGTGTTCAATGATGAAGCAAAAATTGCATCCAACCAGAATCGAATAGAAGATTTCTTTCGGGAAGTTGACATAGATTTTCAGACCGTTGCACGAATAATGGTGTCGTTGCTGCCCAAAAAATCTAAACTTCGGTTAACTATTGACCGAACTGAGTGGGATTTTGGTAAGTGTCAAGTTAACATTCTGATGGTTTTGGTTGGAAGCGGTGATTTACAATTACCACTTTATTGGGAATTACTTGATAATAAGAGTGGTAATTCAAATAGTCAGGATCGAATTGATCTGCTGACAAAATGCTTTGCTATTGTGGATATTAAGCGAATTGGAATGGTCGTTGGCGACCGAGAATTTGTGGGTCATAAATGGATTAAATACTTAAAAGACAATGAGTTACTGTTCGTTATGCGTTTCCCAAAACATCATTTGATTACCACTGCCGATGGACAAACATATGCAGTCACCGACTTAAACCTGGCAATAGGTGCAAGCTATTCCTTCAAGGAATGCCAAATAGACGGCTGTTGGGGAAAAGCTTGGATAAAGCGGCTTAGTGAAGATGAATATTTGTATTTATTTGGTACCGTTGAAGTAAAATTTATGGGACAACTTTATCGAAAACGTTGGGGCATAGAAGCATTTTTTCAGAATCTAAAATTGCGAGGTTTCAATTTAGAGTCGACACATCTGCGTAGCTTAGAGAAACTGAGCAAATTAGTTGCATTGGTAAGTCTTGCATATGCATTGTGCGCAAGTTTCGGTTTATACTATCATCAAAAAGTACAATCTATCAAACGCAAGAAGCACGGCTATAAAACGAACAGTTTTGCTCGACACGGCTTGAATCAACTTCGGACTATTTTACGAAGCTCATCGACGGAACTTGCTTCTAATTGGCTCCTACTTCGACAGCTATTGATGTGGTTAAAAAGACAACTCGCTCAAAATCAGCTTACTATTTTAGCAGGGTAGAGTA
>JBBRQP010000097.1:0-10501 GCA_038226175.1 Gloeobacterales cyanobacterium | reverse complement strand
CACGGCCAGGAGGATTAACTCGGCTTGAAAATGTCGCCACTTAAACAGCAGAGGCTGGGCAGAAGGCAAGCGTTTGTTCATGAATCAGTACCGGTTGAGCTCTCTCCACTCAAGCACATAAGCTTTTTTGCAACGGAACCGAATAAGATAGTGTCGATCAGCGGAGTATAGCCATGCAAAGGTCACTGTCCACTAAACCGAGGCAAGGTCAAAAGTTTGTTTAGCTACTTAAGAGAGCTTGAATAGCTATCTGTCTAGCTGGTTGCAACGCAGAAGGTAAGGGTTGATGTAATTCGGTAGCAACAGCTGTATTAAATGCTTGATATAAAGACTGGGTAAGAGTTGGATTTGTACCTGCAATGTTATTGGTTTCTAATCGCCCTGCGGAGGTACTATAGTCGTAAACTTCGGTCTGATACCCTGTAACCTGACGATTGACCGTCCCCGTTTGCCAAAAACTATAATCCACCAGTTTATTTGCGACCTGTCTAAAGCCAATCACATGAAAAGGTACAAACTGGCCTTGGAATTGTGGTGATGGATGGGAGAGGGGACTTTCATCCCAAGTATGAAAAATATAAGGACGTCCTGGATCTGTAGCATCACGCAGCATAGCCGCCAGATCATATCTTCCAGCAAGATGTTGGTAACCAGGAAGTCCCCGCCAATTGTTATTACCACTTGCTAAAGTTAGAACCAACGGCACAATATCCACACTTGACGTCATCCCTTGGCGTTCTTGGGTGAGCTGAGTTGCCCAAATGCCCGTTGGGTCTTGGACATAAAGAGGTACTCGAATGGCTTCATCATAGGCGGCTCTGCCTTTACCATGGAGACTATGGGAGCCACCATACTCACCATGATCACTAGTAAAAATAATAATAGTATTGCTGGCTATTGCCGGATCACTGTTCAAGGTATCTAGCACTCGCCCAATTTGGATATCAACGCATTGTTGTAGTTGTAAGTAGTCGTCGAGTAGTGTGAGCCAAGGTTCATCGTTATTGGGACTCCCTGCCACGCCATGAGGTAAGCTGCCTTGAACAAAAGTATTAGGTAAACCAGGCTTATCATTAGCCATTTGGGTTGCCGTTTCGTAATTTCCTGGTAGTTGGGTAAATAACTCCGAAGGACTGGGTACACCCAAAGTCTGGTTAATTAATTGTTCTGTACTTGCAATGTTATTAGGGTAAAAAGCAATATCATGGGGATTGATAAAACTAACTGTCATACACCAAGGTTGCGTACTAGTTTTTCCTTTGGTAGTAAACCAATTTATAAACTGATCTGTAATGCCTGAATCTTTGTTTAAGCCTCCATTTGTGCTACCAAAAGGGTCAGGATAAGTCCCCCCATTAAACCCATAGGTTGATACAGAGTAGTGATTTGCGTCGGCTACATGAAACTTACCGTAGTACCAAGTCGTGTAATTAAGCCCTAAGCCTTGGATTAGCGTTCCATAAGTAGGAAATCCAGGATTTAAGACCAAGTTACCTTTAGGCGCATTAAGTACACAGTAATGCTGGTGAGCGTATAATCCAGTCAATAAACTAGCTCGTGCTGCTGTACAGGCGGTAGCCGCAGTGTAATGTTGACCAAACTGTACGGCCTGGGTACGGATACGCGCAATATTAGGTAAATAGGTATCCAAAATATCTTGAGCTGGAAACCAGACTGGGTAGCGCATTTGGTCAACCAAAATAATTAAAATATTTGGAGGATTCAAAGAGTTAGCCCGTGTGGGCGCTCCCAATAAATTAGTCCCTAGGGATGCGCCAACCAGACTAGCATCCCTTAAAAAATCTCTACGTTTAATCATTTTATTCCCAAAGCAGCTTCAATCCTAAAATAATATAGAACAAATGCACGCTTAAATGTATCGTATAGTTCAGTTGAATTAAGCTTCAGTAAAATTGGGGTTTAGTTGTATTCTCCGGCAAGGTGATACGCACAAAAATAGGAAATAGGCTGAAACCTTTTTCTAGGGGGTTATAGCGGGATTACTCCAAGTATAGTTATAGTTTTTAATTTAATTCATATATAGCTTGTCATGTTAGGGCTTGGTCGGATTAGACAAGCCCCGACTTAGAGATTAGGCTCAGACATTAACTAACGCCTTAGGTAGGCTGGTTTTAGATGATGGGCTAAGTTGGGCATAGCTTGCGTAACCCTAGGTCAGAGTGCGAAGCGGTTTTACACTCATGAGAGCCTTCTCCTAATGGAATAACTTTAGCGAAGTGTCCATTATTCCGGGGGAAGATCATCTAAGTCCAAGAAGTACCGTGTCCCTTTCCTTTGTCCCGTGCGCTGTAAAACTTTTTTATTGACCATATCGGTTAGGTCACGCGTCGTAGTTGCCGGAGATGATTTTGTGATTCTTTGGTATTTATCGGCACTCATGCCCCCAATAAAACTTGTCGGTTCCTCCTCTAACATTTTCAATAGCGCTTTTTTCTGTCGCTCATTAAGATGTTCACTAAAGTGATCTAGGAAATGCGTTTTTTTAATTAGAAATTCAACTAAAGTAAGGGTATTTTGTTGGGATTCGGCTACAGTCTTAGCAAACCAGAGTAGCCAATCAGTCACATTATTGGTTTTATTCGCTTTATCGAGCGCATCATAATAATATTTCCGTTGAGAAAGTATCGTTTTCGCCAGCACAGTAAAGGTTGGTTGTCCTAACGCTTGGGCTAAAGCTTTTTCTGCAAGGGCGCGGCTAAGGCGTCCATTACCATCTTCAAAGGGATGGATACAAACAAAATACAGGTGTGCAATCCCGGCGCGTGTTATGGCGGGTAAGGGTTCACTTCCATCGGGCGCTGTCCGGTTGAACCAGTCTACAAAGTTATCCATTTCATCGGTCACTTGGCTAGACGGTGGAGCCTCATAAAAGACCTTAGCACCTGACCCGGAAACAATTTGCATCGCCTCTTTATGAGTGCGGTAGGAGCCAATGTTTTCTATGTAGTTGTTTTTTTTGTTTTTGTACGCCTGCATTATAGCCTCATGCCAAGTAAACATCGTTTCATGGGTAAGCTGTTGATGGAAAGTACGATAAAGATTAACCGTCATTTGGGCGATGCCTTGTTCTGCTGCAGCCACCCGGATGTTGTCAGTGGACAGTCCCAATTGGCGACGAATGGAGGAGCGTACACTTTCCCTGTTCAGCGTCTCTCCCTCAATTGCCGAGGTTTGTATGGCTTCTTCGGTCAGAGCTTCGGAGATATAGTTTGAGGTTTCATCGGGATTAAGATGGTTGAGCATTCCAAGAATAATGCCACCCTTCAAAAGAAACTGCTCCTCAGCCTTAGCGAGTAGTTTTGTCTCCCAGGAAAAGTGCGTCCAATCGAGTTGTTGCCAGTTCCAAAGCACCATGAGCGATAAACCATAGTCTTATCGCTCATAATAACAAATTTAGTGAGCGATAAATGACAACTGTAGCTATTTTATGATCATTTTCGGTATGATTTTACCCTAGAGACAGTGAAAATATGATCCTAACCGAGGCAGAAATTCAAGTGTAGACATTACATAATAGATGACCTCGATCCCAGAATAAATGACCGGGTAGAAAAGCTGTGAGAAGTGATCTGGGAGAGATTTTGTACATATTTGTGGAGAAAGGAATAGGAAGTAAATATCGTCCCACAATAGATGTCGCTAACTGAGGATAAGAGCTTATTGACCAGCCGAAGACGCGCAAAAAAGCCGTGCATATGCATGAAGCGACCTGAGCGGGTGTATCACCCATATCCAAAAACTAGCTGAGTTTTTCCATGTTTCCCCTGCAGTATTTATCAAGGTAAATATCTAGAAAATAAACTGGTTAAGTTTAATATTACGCATTGCTATTGGATCAGCTTATAGTTGTATGATAAAAAGCAGTGTATCGTAAATGCCATGTTAAAAGAAATCGAATCTCTAGACGATCAAGAAGCTCTTCAAGCCGTCGAGTTTTTCTTTAAATTCTCTGAACCTGAAATGTGGATCAAAAATAGCAAGCCCAATGCTGATAGAGTAAGGCAATTCGCCGAAGGAGCGGTTAAAAATTCGCCCGATGATATAAAATCTGCCGTTGCTGCTCTAGTTGATGGCAACCAAACGGTCATGGCACCAGCGCGAGCCCAAGTTGCACGGCTTGTTTTGGATCGACTTTCGCAAACCCCCGCCTTTCAGGCGACCGTGAACAACGCCGTTCAGGATGCCCTAAGTGCTGATAAATTCCTCGTCGACCCCGTTACCGGAGCCTTTGTCCTCGCCATTCTGCTGGCCACCTCAAAAATTGAGCAAACTCCAGAGGGCTGGAAATTCTCTTTTGCAGGAAACATGGCGGAAATTATTCATGAGGTTCCTGATGTAATAAAGGCACTGCCTGAAGGTATCTTGAGTGCCTTAACCAAAAACCACTAATAGGCAATTCAATGAGTACAACTGAGCAAAACCCCTTGACGCAACTCTCTCGCTCCCTTCAGGTAGACAATCAGCGGTTCCAGCAAGACCTGACAGGAGCTTTTCTTCAAGCCTCTCAGGATCCTGCTGCTGCGCTCCTTAAATTCAATCAATGTTGGACGCAAGCCGATACTCTTGAGCATCGTATGTTAGATTTTCTTGCGAAAATGGGTGATTTTGGGGCTCAGCAAACAGCCACTGAGAAAGATAGCTGGAGAGCAAACCGCTTGCAGATTTTGGTCGGGAAAGCTCAAGTTCTAGTTATATTGGCGCGTTATGACGAGTGTCAATCTGCCATTGATTCTGCTCGATCATATCTGGCCGGATCGGCAGACGATGCGAACTCGATCCTCGATCAACTTGAGATTGCAATCCTGCAGATGAGAAGCTGATATGGAAGCAGAAGCGACCGAAATCGATCCGTTTGCTAAGCTGAATGGCCTAGCTAAACGTGCCATTCAACGAAAAGCTTGGAGTGAAGCGGCTCAAATACTGGCACAGAAGGCATATCTGGCTCTTTCACAGGGGTGCTTGGGAGACGCGGAACGCTATTTCAATGAATCGATCGAGTTTGCTAAGAGATACGGTTTAGAGAGACTAGAGATGCAGCAGAGGGTAAAGCGCTTCCAGTCACTAATGAGCAGAGATCTTACAAGCCGCCTTCGAGCCCAACTTGAGGCCGAGCTCACCTGGGGAATTGGGCTCGTAGAGCTAGGAGGGAGTCTCAACGCAGGATCAACACCAGCTTACTGGGAGCTAAGAGGGAATCTCATTCAGGTGTTAGATCATTACAGCTGCGCTGCTTTGAGCACTTATGATTACCTATTACAAGGCCAAACCCTGTCATTAGACAGCCTCAATGGGGCTCTTGATTTGGCTAAGGAAAAGGCTCTGGCATTCTCATTAATCTATCGTGCGGGACAATTCAAGGACGCGTGCGACCAATTGGGGAAACAGGTGATGATTGATGCTGCACTCAGCAAGAGCATTCAGGATGTCGCAGATGCCGCTCGTTCTGAGATCGTCCAGATCTGTGACTCACTGCGCGCTGACCTATTTCTCATAGCGGCTGAATTTGAGCATAAAAAGGGTGGCTTTTCCACCAGAGACGAACTCCTTTTTAATGCCGAGCAGGTTGCGAAAAGATTGCCCGAAGCGCTTGTAAGAGTGTACATAGCAAGGTCAGATTACTTATTAGGCGAAAAAGATATCACAGAAGCCATCAAATACGCCAGACGCGCTTACGATGAGTGTCAGCAGATTAGCTCAGCCGCCTTGAAGGGTCAAATGGCGGCTAAGCTCAACGAATTACAGGCGCGAGCAAACAGCACGGAGCGGTTGTCGGCGGAACAGCTTTACGGTGCAGGCGCCACTGAACTTGTAGCGGAAATTCTCAATGGTTCCGCATATCCGGCGCTCCACGAGCGACGCTTTGAGGACGCACTAAATTATTCCGTAGTAGCTCTGGAACATGCCTCCGATCCCAATTTGGAGCGTATGGTGCTTAGGGTGCGAGCACTTGCCCTCTACGAGTTGGGTCGTTTTAATGAAGCCGAAGCAGACATTAATCGATGCATTTCACTGCTCAGTGCCGAACTTGCTGCCGACTACCACGCAGATGCGGAAGTCTTTGATACCCGCGTACCGGAGGAAGAAAACCTTTATTTGCTTAAGGCGTTTTTGTACGCCAAGACCGGCTGTAGTACAGAAGCGTGGAAAGCAGCGGAGCAAGGCCGTTCAGGCCGATTGAAACGCGAGATTGGTGGGGAATTTCCCGCCGACTTTGATTCGATCCGTCCCTGGCTCCATACGAAGCGTGCCGCCGTACTTTCATTCGGACCTACGAGGTGGGGAACGCTGGTGCTGACAGCTGGCCCGGATGACACGGAGCCCCAGTCCCAAATTCTCGATTTCGCATTCCGCGATCTACTAAAGGGCAACGATCTTAATAACTATAAAATTCTGGGCTGGATCCCGAAACTTTCGGCTGCTCTCATCCATCCCTTACTTCCGCGGCTGTCGGAGATCACCAGGCAAGCGGACGTTCTCTATATTATTCCAGACTCGGCTCTGTATTGCTCTGCCTTTGCCGCTCTAACGCTCGAGAACTCTCCGGATAGCCGCATGTTGTTAGATTTGTGTCCACTAGCGATCGCCCCATCACTAGCACTTCTTATTTGGACTACCTCTCGCCCAAGCCTTACTAGCGAACGTAATTGCCTGGCGGTGGCGTTCGGCGAAGCAAAGGGTATTAATTTTTGCGATGATCTGCCAGCAGTTAATGCTGCCCCTTGGTCTAAACGTCCGACCCAACTGGTGAACGAGGCCGCAACTCCAGCGAACGTTGCTGCTCAGGCGACACAGCATACGGTACTTTTCTTTTCCTGCCACGGCAATATCAAAGCGGATAAAGAACTCATGGCGGCTTCCCAGCTTGAGCTTGCCGGAGGTTCGTTGTCAGCTCGGGACGTCTTAGGTTGGAACATTAACGCCGACTTGGTTTTCCTGAGTGCATGCTTGGCTGGTCGCTTCCGAAACGAAGCTCGTACCGATGTGACCGGGTTTGTGAAAGCTTTTATGAAGGCAGGCGCCAGGTCACTCGTGGCACCGTTGATCAAGGTCGATGCGGAATTGGCACGCGATATGTCTGCGTGGTTCTTTGAGTCTTGGCTTGCTGGTGCAACCAAGGCCCAAGCGCTACAAGCAGCACAACGCAAAGCAAGAAACAAAGCACGCGAAAGCGAAGAATACCTGAAGAACCAAAAGAACCAATGGGCAATGTTTTGGCTCTTCTGGGACTTTCTGTAGCCTGAACTTATTGCCGTGTCCAAATTCGTCAGGACTTACGCAAAGAGGTTGGTGATGCCATGCATACATAAGATCCAGAGTGATCTTGTCCCAAATTAGTGAACAGTGCCTTAAACTATGAGCCCAATGAGCTGCCCGATGGTGTTAAGTAAGCTTGCGATACCATTCAAAATACCTACGGTGCTTTGTAGAGCATTAATTTCTCCTTGAAGATTGTTGATACCACTCTCTAGCTGGGGTGCAAAAGTAGCAAAATTAGCGGCACTTTGAAGTAGACTTTTATTTCTCAAGTCAAGGAATGTGAGGCGGTAGCGGTCTCGCACTTGAATAAATTCGATGCGCTCCTCAATTGGGAGAGCCTGAATCAAAAAATTGACTTGGGTGGAAAAGAGCTTGAAGCTAATGTTGCCCAAACTTGTGAGCGCTTGGTCTGGTGTGATAGTCATTGTGTCCTCCTACTTATTTTTGAGATCTTTGATAATTGCCAGAAGAGAGTCAATATCAAACAGTACGGCAGTGGCCCGCGCCACCGTGAGTTTGTTGCTTGTAAGAGAAGAAAATGCACTTTGCATATCCTCAGAAACTGCTCTAGCACTTGATAACTGTGCCACAGAGGTCTTCATTGTCAGGATTCCTCGCCTGTTGTTGATCCATTCCTCGCTATTTGCAATAGGCGAGGCTTGGATATAGGGTGCGATAACCTGGCGCTCTTCACGTAGTTGTTGTGTAAAAGCCACATCATCTTGAAGCTGTTTGGCAAGCTCGTCGAGCAATAAAGTTTGTAGGGCAAGTGCTTTTTCGATGGTGTCCTTGCGCTGATCTAACTCGCTGCGCAAAGCACCGCGAATTTCTGAGCTGACAATGAGTTTACCGAGGGTTGAAAATACCTGGCTCAAAGTGCCATCGCTGATTAGCTTTGCTTGTACTGCTTGGGGGCCGAGATTGTCTGTGATAGTTTTCAGTCCATCACCAATCTTTTCGGCGGCGGTGGCTGCTTGGTCGGGGCTGTCTGATGTTGCAAGTTCGTTCAACTTAGCAAAATAGCTACCGAGTAAAGCCGACTGCTCTCGGAGTAGTGCAAGCACAATCAAACGCTCTTTGTCACAGCGCGCGTAGTTCTCATAACTACTGTATAGGAGGTTTGACACAACTTTGTCCTCCGGAACAGGCTGAGTGGGTACAGTGACACCAGTACTGTCTTCAGCCTGTGAAGAAACATTTCGGCAGACTGCTTGGGGTGACGGCAAAGCCAAAGAATTTTTGATCGCTACACCACTAGTTGGTGATAGTGACGATACTTGAGTAGAAGAATCAGATTTACGAGTCTTTGAAAGTGATGCCTCTGTGAAACCTTTTGCAGCAAAGGTTTTTGGTTCAGGGGCTTTCAAATCTCTCTCGTTAGACAATAACGCTTCAGAATTTGCATCAATGCTAATTTCTCCAACCACAACCAATAACTCGTCCAGGGCTTGTGCATATTCGACACCTGCTTGGGCAAACCTGGCATATTCCTCAGTATTAGGACCGCAACTACATAGAAGCCCAACGAGCGCCATAGAAGTTGCAGTACGTATCAAAAACTTTATTCGCATATTGACCTTCCCCTAAAAAAGTGAACACTCCGTTATAGTTGACACGCATTTATCACTTTCATTACGACCAAGAACAGCAGTAATTTGGGCAACATCAATCGAACCACTGTCGTTTATAGAACGAAAATCACTGATCTTAAACGACTCCAAACGCATAACACCTCCTCATAATACGCCCTTTAAATCAGCACCTCAATGCCACGCTTCTTCACGAGATTGAGCAGTTTAAGAGCTGTCCCAGTAGGACGCTTCTGACCAATTTCCCACTTCTGAATAGTTGATGTGCTGGTGTTGAGAGTAGCCGCAAATACCGCCTGGCTCATGCGTGATTGTTGGCGGATGCACTTAATCTGCTCGGGAGCCAGTGGCTCAACCGGGGGCAGGCATAGACGATCAAATTTATTGAGCGTGATCTGATCCATTACGCCAGCTACATATAATCCCTTAGCCGTTTCATGAACGGCCTCAAGAATCGAGGATTTTTTCTTCCGCATCGCAAACAACCTCCAATAATTCTCCCGCCTTTTCTGCCTTTTTCAAATCTTCCATCGATAACGAGAAAAGATGCGCTGCCAGCTCCTTTAGAGCTTCTTCTTTATCTTTGTCGATATTGCTGCGTTCATTTTTTGCGAACCCATACATAAAAAATAAACGATCATTCTGATTCGTAGCGATTAAAGTACGAAAACCTCCACTTTTTCCCCGTCCTTCCTTGGCGATCCTTTTTTTAAAGACCATTCCGCCCAGATTAGCCTCATAAAGGCCGCTTCGTATCTCTTCTACCGCGGTACAAAGACTATGTGCAGTTAACCCATCTTTTTTTGCCTAGCGGTTAAACTTTTTAGTTGCGTATACTAGCACCTTCTCACTCTTTAGATAAGATATAGCACTTAGTGCTATATCAACGCAAGCCCAAATCTACCCTGTCCTTCCATGTGTGGAATTTAGATGTAAGACTAGAGACAGCTTTTTGGACAAGGTGGGTTATAACTTGCTTGGACTTTTATTTATCTCATAAGGGAGCCTCGCGCCAGATGATCCAAGATAATCCTGCTGCACATCTTCATAGCATTTTGAAAAAGGGAAAAGAACTAGGGGACACTACTACAAGTCTCCATGTTTGGGAAAAGCTACTAGATGCAAAAAAGCAATGATTCATTATTTTGGGAGCGTTTTGCAGAAGTCGCTAAATTGGCAGACCTAACTGACTTGCTCCCTAAAAAGTAGTCCAGTCAATAGGTAAGTTCTCCTAATATATTGCTCAGGAGGACGATATGAAGAGCTGATTTACAGAAGAACAAATCATCCGCATTCTCAAAGAAGCTGAAGTGAGTGGTAAAGCAGCTGATGTTTGCCGCAATAACCTAACCCAAGGGAGGTTTTACCGTTGGAAGGGCAAATAGGGCGGGATAGAAGTAAATGAGGCCAAACGTTTTAAACATCTGGAAGAGGAAAATAGCAAGTTACGGCGCATTGTCGCAGAACAAGCCTTAGCGCCTGCAAGCAAGGGAAGGGACTGTAAATTAGATTGTGTCAAAGGCCAAAATGCAATAAACCCCATCTCAGAAACAAGGAGTGGAGCATGACCTTCCGACCAGAACTAATCGATGAATTACTCAAGGACTATCGCAACCCAGAAGACCTGATGGGTG
>JBBRQP010000096.1:0-10694 GCA_038226175.1 Gloeobacterales cyanobacterium | reverse complement strand
GCGTTTATAGGTTTCGGCAAAGACTTGTAATGAAGTGGCCATCTCTGGGCGCTCGCTAGCCATTTGCAAAAGCTGAACAAAAGTTCGTCGATGTCCCTGTGGCAGTGAGAGCAAAGCACTAACTGCCTCGCGGTCACTTGTAAGAGCGTCTAGTACCTGAAGCACCGACTCAGCTTGCTTGGGTGGGGCATCTAAGATTTTCTCGACACTACGGCGTTTAATCGCGGAGGAAGAGCGCAAGCGACGTTCCATTTTCATGCCATTGGTCATAGCTTCTCTGCAAAAAATGCTCACTTATCATTTTACCAATTTGCGCAAATAGGACAAGCAATAGACCTGTAAAAATACCACTTTCTTAGATTCCAAGGGTACAGTTAAACTTCCTTTTGCGCTCAGATTTCAACGACTTAGGAAATTATGATTCCATGGAGCGCGTGCTAAGTAAACTGATTGACCAGGGCAAAATCATCAAAATTGGCTATAGTCTCTATGCCAAAGCCACCATCTCACCGCTGAGCAGTCAAGTGATACCGCGTAAAGGAGGTCTACCTGAATTGGCAACAGAGGCTCTCCAGCGACTTAAAGTTGAAGTAGTGCCTTCTAGCTACGACAAGGCTTATAACGCAGGTCTGACGACGCAAGTGCCAACAAGCCGGGTCATCGCCGTGAAAGAGCGTATAGCCCGTAAAATTGGCTACGGCGGAACATATACAAGCTTTGAATATGCCCCTTGATATAGACCCGATTCAGGCCATTGCAGTAGGATCTAGGCATTAGCAGAGGTAGTTCTGGTTTGGGGATAACCGATGATTACAGAAAGCTCGATTAACGCGCGCTGAGGCTGATTTGTTAGGGGCGGAGCAACATGCCAACAATAGTCCTATCCATCTTCAGTGATGGAGCGATTCCTTGAGTTATATCCTGAGGCTCAAGCACAAGAGAAACAAGATCTTAAGTATTGAGTTTTGTGATAGTCATCTCAAGCTTTTCCTAGAGATTGAATTGTTAGAAATGAGGATAAGGGTCAACCCTAAGGGCTTGCCCTAGCCCCCCCAAAATTAGATTATTTACCTACGATAATCGTTTACAGCGACCACTCACTCCCTAGGGTGGTTTTGCTCAAGCTAGCCAAAGGGTTAAAGCCCTCTGCACTCCGAAGTTATCGAAATGAGGGAGCAGAATTACACAGATAACCAAAGAAATTAAAGAGTGTAAGTAAGAAATTGACAAGTATCAAGAGAATAGAGAACTGTTTTGAGAAGTATGTTACTTTCTAGTAGTATGTTGCGCCCTATACCTAAATGGCGTAACCAAGATAAACGGCGCGAAGAAAAGAATAGTTGTCATCTAACTTCACAATCAGGGGATAAGTTATGAACAAGTTCTGGTCAGCGCTGGGAGGCTTGCGTCCTCGTCAGCTAGTAAATCGTCCATGGCAAAAGTTATTGAGTTTATCGTTGAGTGTGTGGTGTATGGGTACGGCGGTAATGGTGCCCGTGAGTGCCCAAAGAGTTGCTCCCACCGCCCGTGGCTTTGTCATCAACGGTAGTCAGTCAGGGGATAACTCTGGCAATTCAGTTAGCGATGCGGGGGATGTCAATGGCGATGGCCTACCAGACCAAATTATTGGAGCTAAGAATGCCTCCCCGAATGGTCGAATCCATGCAGGACGTAGTTATGTGGTATTTGGCAAGCGCAATAAAAAGCCAGTCGACCTGTTAGCTATTGAAAGTGGTGCCAGCCAGGACGGCTTTGTCATCAACGGCAGTCATGGAGCCAGCGGCAGTTTTTTTGGTGATTTCTCCGGCTATTCCGTCAGCGGAGCAGGGGATGTCAATGGCGATGGCTTGGCTGATGTGATTGTCGGGGCACCCGGTGCCTTATTTGGGGGTAGTGCCGGACGCAGCTACGTGGTGTTTGGCAAGAGTAACAATCAACCCGTCAATTTGTCCGCTCTTGAAAGTGGCACCAGCCCGGATGGCTTCGTTATCAACGGCAGTCAAAGCGGTAGTGGTGGCTATACAGGCGATAACTCCGGCTATTCCGTCAGTAGAGCGGGAGATGTCAACGGAGATGGACTTGCAGATGTGCTTGTTGGGGCACCTATTGCCTCCCCAGGTCAGTATGAAGCCGGACGCAGCTATGTGGTGTTTGGCAAGAACAACAGTCAACCTGTGAATCTGGTAGATATCGAAAGCGGTACGAGCCAAGATGGCTTTGTCATCAACGGCTCGTACCGCTATTTCTCTGGATGGTCAGTCAGCGATGCGGGGGATGTCAATGGCGATGGCTTAGCCGACCTAATTGTTGGAGCGATCGGTGCTGATCCAGCTGGTCGCACTGATGCTGGTCGTAGCTATGTGGTGTTTGGTAAAATCAACAATCAACCCGTCGAGTTGTCAACCCTTGAAAGTGGTACCAGCCAGGGTGGTTTTGTCATCAACGGCAGTACAGCAAGCGATCAATCCGGTTTTTCCGTCAGCGGGGCGAGGGATGTGAATGGCGATGGACTTGCCGATGTAATTGTTGGGGCTATCAGTGCTGACCCAGCTGGTCGCACTAATGCCGGACGCAGCTACGTGGTGTTTGGCAAAAAAAATAGTCTACCCGTGGAACTGAGTGCCCTTGAAAGCGGAACCAGCTCGGATGGCTTTGTCATCAACGGCAGCAATATAAATGATTATTCTGGGCTTTCCGTGAGTGGAGCGGGGGATGTCAATGGCGATGGCTTAGCCGACCTAATTGTTGGGGCTTATGGTGCTGACCCGGCTGGTGCCACTAATGCTGGTCGTAGCTATGTAGTGTTTGGTAAAATCAATAATCAACCCGTCGAGTTGTTAACCCTTGAAAGTGGTACCAGCCAGGACGGCTTTGTCATCAACGGCAGTACTGCGGGCGATAAATCCGGCAGGTCAGTCAGCGGAGCAGGAGATGTGAATGGTGATGGACTCGCTGATGTGCTTGTTGGGGCTCCTATTGCCAATGGCACCGCTGGACGTAGCTACGTGGTTGCTGGTAAGCGCAATGGGCAACCCGTGAATCTGGTAAACTTCCCGACTTGAATGCCCCTTGGTTGTCCAGAGACAGCGGGGATCTCCTTGTCCCCGCTCCACAAGACAGATTTTACATCTGTCCTGTAGCAGCTCAACCTCTACCTAAAGCCTTCTTTCCTGACACTATCTTCATCCCTCAGCCTAGTGTATGCATTCCATGCTATACCCTCTTAGTCATAGCTAACCAACCTAACTTATGGCAGATGTCAAGTTTCAGAATAGATGACCTCGATCCTACAATAAATGACCGAGTAGAAAAGCTGTAAGAAGAGTTCTGGGAAGGAGTTTGGATATATTTATGGAGAAAGGAAGAAGAAGTAAATTTCGCCCCACAATAGATGTTCATTTTTGGAGATAGAAGCAGAAGATGATGTCGATCAGCGGAGTATAGCCGTGCAGAGGTCACTGTTCACTAAAGCGGGGCAAGGTCACTTATTCATAATTCTCCACTGAGCTTCAGTAAAGTTCATAGTCACCAAAGCCACATGCCCAGGGTCAAGATTTGCCTTGATAAAATTCCTGCTTTCAGTCATGAGGACACGCTGTTGCGACAAAGCCACTAACCCACGTTGCGCCCATTGCGCCTTCATCCAATCTGCCCAATGCTGTGCTGTAGCCCGTCCATTAGTTGTATCAGTCAAGTTAGCGACTTCGGGTAAGTAGAGCCTTAGCAATTCGGTTAGCCACTTCTTCATGCTCACCCAGCCTAGTGTATACATGTCGAGATTCACAATAGATGACCTCGATCCTAGAATAAATGTCCGGGTAGAAAAGCTGTAAGAAGTGGTCTGGGAGGGAGTTTAAGTATATTTGTGGAGAAAGAAAGAGGAAGTAAATTTCGTCTCACAATAAATGTCCGAAATTTTAGCTGAAATTTCCCACAATAAATGTCTATTTTTGGAAATGGAAGCAGAAGATGGTGTCGACCAGCGGAGCATAGTCGTTCATAAAGTCACTATCTATCAATTCGCTAAAGTGTTTTTCTGGGAGAAAGTCATCGGAAGCGAGTGATGGGCTGTCTCGAAGGTTTAGCTATTGGAAACGGGTAGCCTTTTCAATTACCGAGCTTCAATAGTTTTGCAATGCAGTTTAATTTACACAGTCGATATAACTGTTTAGATGTGGTGCAATTTGCATTACATTTTGGAATATGGGGTCGCTTTGACCCGCACCCAGTAGAAAACTGAATTTAAAGACCGTTAAGATCCAGCGTTTGGTAAAGCTATGTCTCTTAGATGTTACGAATTATCATTTTTTGCCGTCCGGGGCGAACAGTTTCCAAAAGTAGTGAATACTTAATATATGCAGATATTTATTACAGTAGTAGATATTTGCTAAAGATCAAAATTAGCACACCGCTAGTTGTATTACAAGGAGTTTAAAATGTCGGTTTACACCTCTTTAGGTAAAGGTTATTCTTATCGTGCTTTGTGTTTAGCCATTCCACTATTACTAGCCACAACGCCGATGGCACTAAGTGCCCAACCATACATCATTACTGATAGTGTTAGCCCTTTTCGGACAGCTACTGGCTATCAGGCACTTTTCTCTAACACCAAGGGCAAGTACGACACTGCTATTGGCTATCAAGCACTCTACAACAACAGCGTTGGCTCAGCCAACACTGCTATTGGGAATCAGGCGCTCTTCTCTAATGCCAACGGCAATAACAACACTGCTATTGGGACTTCTGCACTCTTATCTAACACTACAGGCTACGACAACACTGCTATTGGGACTTCTGCACTCTTCGCGAATAAGAGCGGCAAGTACAACACTGCTAGTGGGTCTTTTGCACTCTCTTCTAATACCGGAGGCTTCTACAACACGGCTATTGGCTATCAGGCACTCTTGAACAATACCCTCGGCAACTACAACACGGCTATTGGGTATCGGGTACTAACCGGCAACACCTTCGGCTCCTTAAACACTGCTATTGGAGATTTTGCACTCTTCGCCAATACCACAGGTGTTAATAACACTACTATTGGCGAAGAGGCACTCATCAATAACACCACAGGCTCCTACAACGTTGCCATTGGCTATGACTCAGCTGAAAACATCACCACCACAAGCAACAACATTGACATTGGCAACAGAGGAGTCGTCACAGACTCCGGAGTTATTCGTATTGGCTGTATAGACACTAATTCATGCGGTCTTTTCGGCCCAAGTCCGCAAACTTCAACATTCATTGCAGGTATTAACGGGGTTAAAGCCTCTGCTGGTGTCCCAGTTTATATCAATGCCAATGGTCAATTAGGCACCGTGACATCATCAAAACGTTTCAAGAAAGACATTCACAGCCTGGGAACTGTTAGCGATAAACTACTAGATTTGCGTCCGGTTTCTTTCCGGTACAAGGAAGCAGCCTCAGACGGCACGTATCCCATCCAATACGGTTTGATTGCTGAGGAAGTAGCCAAGGTTTATCCCGATCTGGTGCAGTACGACAAGGAGGGTAAACCTTTCACCGTTTACTATCACTTACTGACTCCTTTATTACTCAGTGAAGTGCAGAAGGAGCACCAACAGAATGTTGCACAACAGCAAGCTCTGTTTGCTCAGAAACAAGCGTTGGTTTCTCAAAAGACGGAGCTGACTGCTCTGCATACTCAAGATCAAGCCCAGATCACTGCATTGCGTACCCAAAACCAAACTTTATTGCAGAAAGTAAACATGCTTCAAACCCAACAGCAAACTGTGATTAAAGCCATGATGCAGCGCATGAATCAACTAGAGCAAATCGTCCAGGCGAGTCATAATGGTTCTCCCACCAGCAAGGCGGTACCTGCTACTTATCACCGTTCACTGTAAGGCTAACCACATCTCATACATTCCCCATATCCTTCCCGCTGAGGATACGGATTTTGGGCGAACGATAGATTCAGTTGACTTTTGCACTTTTACGCTAACACTACTTTACTTTTTTACAGGTAATCATATTTGATGTTTTATGGTATTGCCTATTTATGATTACAGCCTTTTTGAATCAAAAAGGTGGGGTTGGTAAAACCACCCTATCTTGCAACTTTGCAACAGCTCTAGCCCTACTAGGGCACAAAGTATTATTGATTGATGCTGACCCTCAACTCGGATCTATGGAGTGGAAGTCACACCGGGATATTCCTCCTCTATTCCCAATCATCGGACTGCCCACAGACAAACTCCATAAAGAGATGCCAGCTCATGCAGTAAATTACGATTACTTGGTCATTGATGCGCCGCCACAGGTTAGTAGTATCGCAAGGTCTATTATTCTTGCGTCTAACCTTGTTCTCATTCCCGTTCAACCCTCGCCTCATGACATTTGGAGTGCAAAGGCCATCGTGGGCCTGATTGAAGAAGCAAAGACTTTTAAAGAAAAACTCAAAACTGCATTTATAGTTAACCGCAAAATCACAAATACAGCTTTAGGCCGTGATGTGTTTACAGCTTTAGAAAACTATCCCTTTCCCTGCTCTGAAGACATCTATTTGTCAGCGTGTCGCTTTTGCTGAGAGTGCGGCTCTGGGTCAATCTGTTTTAGAAACGGAACCATCTGGAGCTGCCGCGCGAGAAATTAATGCTTTAACCCTCGAAGTTCTGGAGATAATTCAACATGACTAAGAAAAAAACTGGACTAGCTAATGCTACAACTTCAATTCCTGACCCTGATACATGGGTCATACAACCATCTGAAACTTCCTCTTCTAATGTTCAGGAAAAATCAGCGCGACTTGTTGTAGAGATTCCTAGTGAATTACACCGTCAGTTAAAAGGTAAATGCGGAATGGAAGGTCTCAAGATAAAACAGGTGATAGAGCAACTTCTACGCAATTGGGTTGAGCAGCAATAAAATATAAACCTGCATAAATGCTTTTGTGTTTTTATATTTAGACACACGGGTACACCTCTTAATCTCCTAAACCATACAGAGACAAGCCTCTAGCGTTAGCATACGTTTTTTCCCTTTCGTGTGTTTACCCCTGTTTTGCGGCTAACATTTCAGTAAAGGGTTACGCCAGCGGTATCCACTGCTACTCAGACCCCTACATCTAACAACCCTCATTTAAAAAGATGAAGAAGCAATTAAACCTAAACTTGAAGCCTTTAGTAGCTGGGATTATTCCTGTTGTAGGGGTAGTATTATTTATATTTTTTCAGCATATACTCTGGCCTGATGGACTTGGATTTGCAGAGGGACAATCTGTCACCCGCACCGTAGAAAAAAATACAAAAGGTAATATAACAAAAACTGTTGAGACGATCCAAACCGATCACGGAAAAACGCTTTGGGACTGGCTAAGTCTGCTCGGTGTCCCGTTAACACTAGCCGTCTTGGGCTATTTCCTTCAGCAGGCACAACAGCGCCAGGCGGAGGAACTAGCGAAAGAGCAACGCGAGCTTGCCTCGGATGAAACTAAGGAAGAAGTTTTGCAAGTTTATTTCGACAGATTATCTGTGCTGTTGGTCGACAAAAATTTGTTGGCAATCGCGGCAAAAACTCCGACCGCTGGAAGTGAAGAAAAAGAGCTATTGGATTCAGCCATTGATGTAATTCGAGCGAGAACATTATCAATTCTGCGAAGATTTGAAAATGATAAAGAACGCAAAACCAGTGTCATTCGTTTTTTGATCGAAGCAGATATCATCGGTAAATTAAGCCTTTCTCTTACAGGTGCCAACCTCGGCGGTGCCAGCCTCAGCGCTACCAACCTCAGCCGTGTCGACCTCAGCTACGCCGACCTCAGCCGTGCTGACCTTATGTATGCCAACCTCAGCCGTGCCGACCTCAGCACTGCCAATCTCAGCCGTGCCAACCTTATGTATGCCAACCTTATATATGCCAACCTCAGCGGTGCCAACCTTAGCGATGTCAACCTCAGCGATGCCAACCTCAGCAATACCAACCTCAGCGATGCCAACCTCAGCGATGCCAACCTCAGCCTTACCGATTTCAGCCTTGCCGACCTCAGCTATGCCAACCTCAGTTATGCCAACCTCAGCGATGCTAACCTCAGCTATACCGATCTCAGCGGTACTAACCTCAGCTATGCCAACCTCAGCGGTACTAACCTCAACTATGCCAACCTCAGCACTGCTAACCTCAGCACTGCTAACCTCAGCACTGCCAACCTCAGCACTGCTAACCTCGGCAGTGCCAACCTCAGCGGTGCCAACTTCAGCAATACCGACCTCAGCGGAGCCAACCTTGGCGGTGCCAACCTCAACAGTGCCGACTTAAGCAATGCCAACCTCAGCAATGCCGACCTCACACGAGCCAAATACAATAACAATCAGATTAAAAAAACCTGTGGATGGGAATCGGCGATCTATACAGGAGCAAAATTTGATCAAGACAAATTAAAGTGGAATGTTGAGGATGAAGCCGCTAATCAAAAAGTGATTAAAATCATAAAGCAAGATACAGCTTCAGACCCTGCCAAACCACCGGATTGTTCAAAGTGGAACTATAGTAAGTGATTATTCCTTAATAATTGACCTGTTTAATGACCCAAGCAACATATAATCGAGCTCATCTTTAACAAAACTCAAGTGACACCACATGTAAATGATCAAATACTGCCTTCTCAAAAAGAGTTCTTTGTGAGAAGACTTTTGACTCTATCCCTGCTATACGGGTTACAGACCCTTATTTGTGCATCACAACTCATCTCAATCACTTCTCAAAACCGCACATTTATGAGATCAGCATAAATTATCTAGCTTTTAACTTAGTAAATAATTGCTATTAGATTGGATTTTTATCATTAAATGTCAAGTTATTTTACTGATAAGAATCCCTGCTCCTGTAAGACTTTTTGTCCACTGTTTCCTATTACATCATTAACAAAGTCTTGAGCTAATTGTATGTGCTTACTATCTTTGACTATGGCAATCGGGTAAATAATTGGTTCACTATAACTCGCTGGTATGGCAAAACTTATCGTTACTTGTGTACTAGTTAACGCATCGGTCTTATAGACGATTCCTGCATCTACATTGCCACTTTCGACATAGGTCAGCACTTGTCGAACATTTTCGCCATAAACTAATTTATTTTGGTCAACGAGAGTTTGATAAACTCCTGCTTTAGTAAGAGCCTCTGCTGCATATTGCCCGACAGGAACAGTCTTAGGGTTGCCTAACGCAACTTTATTTAATTTGATAAAATCAGGAAACGCCGTAAGCTTTTGTTGTCCTTGAGAAACGATGACCACGAGTTCATTACGGGTAAACGGCTGAATGGATTCTTTTATCAGCAAATCCTGCTTATCCAAGATATTAATTTGTTTGAAGGCAGCTGAGGCAAATACATCAACGGGTGCGCCCTGTTGAATTTGTTGTGCCAGTTCCCCCGAGGAGCCAAAGTTAAAAATAATTTTATCGCCAGGATGATCTTGCTCAAAACGGGTTGCTATTTTTGTAAAGGCTTCTTTTAAGCTAATCGCGGCTGAAACCGTGACGTCAGCAGCCCGAACTGTTGTGCTTAAACTTAGACTTATTGAGATTATGTAAACGAGTGTTTGGAATACACGCTTCATGGATTGTGCTCAATTAAAAAACTCTATAGTCATTTTACAGCAATTTTCCTAGGAACGTACTCAGGCAGGATATGCGGACGTAGATTGACCAAAATGCTTTTGCCATGATGCTTTCCATATTTAAGTAAAATAATGGCTTTACCACTTGAAAAACGCTGTAAGTATATTGACTGTTCTATAACTCTGCAACCAAAAATCCAAAATCTATTATGCTACTCACTAGTAGATAGCCTAAGATCACTGTTCACTAATTTTGGGTAAGGTCATACGGGGAAGTCCCAGACTATTCATGATGTTCTGAGGCATGACTTTCTACTTTAACCGGGCATGACGGTGCTAAAATCGCCCCCATGACGAGCACCCCACACGACCAGTTTGCTAAAGAGTACCTAGCGGGTCTGCTCGACCCCTTTGGAGAAACGCAAGCTGCGCGTGAGGTTCCCAGCGAAACCCGACAAATTGATTTACTGTTTATCCCAGAATTGGGGAGCGACCTTAGTCCGTTGGGACTGTTAGGACGCATTGCCCGAACACCCTGTATTCTGGAACCCTATAGTAGCTCCCCGAATCCTGCCGCCATTTGCGCTTGTTTATTGAAGTTATTGATTTATCAAGGCAGTCAGCAACGGATGACACGTCGAGAAGAACAGAAGCTACTGGAAACAGAACAAATAATGTTGTGGATCATCGCCCCGACCCTATCCATGGAACTGTTAAAGAGTTTTGGAGCTTATCCCAGAGAGGACTGGCCTAGGGGAGTATATTTCATGGCTGAGAATCTACGCTCAGTATTGGTGGCAGTCCATCAGCTCCCGGTAATACGAGAAACGCTTTGGTTAAGAGCATTGGGACGAGGAAGCGTGCGCAATACAGCCATTAAGGAAGTGGTAAATTTAGCATCAGACGACCCATTGCGTATGATGGTGTTGAGACAGTTGACCAACTGGAAAATCCAGCGCGAGAGAAACCAGCATGACCTTGCCCCGGTTTAGTGGACAGTGCCTTTATGCTACCTGCTGTTGAGCAGCATAGTAGATTTTCTCAAACTCCACTGGCGGTAAATACCCTAAAGTGGAATGCAACCGCTGGCGGTTATAAAACACTTCTATCCATT
>JBBRQP010000095.1:0-10798 GCA_038226175.1 Gloeobacterales cyanobacterium | reverse complement strand
GTACCCGACCGATATCCGTAAAGTGATCTACACCACTAATGCCATTGAATCGGTAAATATGACCTTGCGCAAAGTACTGCGCAACCATCGGGCATTTCCCACCGATGAATCAGCCCTCAAAGTGATTTACTTGGCGATTCAGAACCTATCGAAGAAATGGACGATGCCTATCCGTGATTGGAAAGGAGCCTTAAATCGGTTTGCCATTGAGTTTGAAGGGAGGTTG
The DNA here is from genome assembly GCA_038226175.1 of Gloeobacterales cyanobacterium. GTDB lineage: Bacteria > Cyanobacteriota > Cyanobacteriia > Gloeobacterales > Anthocerotibacteraceae > JBBRQP01. The sequence continues at coordinate 10,572 of JBBRQP010000095.1, read as the reverse complement.
CCAATGTGAGATTTCTACACTGACACAATCTTCTTGACATACCCTTCTTTTGCGGTAAGAGCGGGGCAATGTTCTCCCACTCTGTGTTTGACTCTTTTATTCAAGATCCCAAATGGGTTCTATAAAAGGGTGCGGGTTGTTTGGAGCTACTGCTCATCACTGCTACGCACTTCGTCAACCCGGTTCACTTGGAGTACGAAAGTAAAATATTGCCCGGTTTGTTTAGCTACAAACTCTTCTAACAAACGGACTTGATTAGAGAAAATAGGTGCAGTAGATACTACTTGTAAGGTAGCGGTTGGTGGTCGCGTTAGCCAGTTAATTTGACTGTCAAGCAGTTTGGCTTTCTTAAAAGTCACAGTTCCCCTGGAAAGAATCTTTTGCAAGCTATTTTGTAGGCGTGCCTGGGTAAGGAGCTGTGTAAAACTGATACTCAAAGGAACCAAAAGAAGCGAAGTGAATAATCCTGTCCACAGTAGGGCGTTACGAGCGCGGGTGAACGATACAAAACCTGTTAGCAAAAAAACTACCATACAGGCTAGGGTGATGCCCAATAGGTTGGTTCCATAGAGCAAGAAAGCACCTAAAGCAATTTGTCTATTACCCTGGGCAATCCCCAACCCTATTACACAAACGGGAGGCATCAAAGCCACCGCAATCGCAACCCCTGCGAGTGTATCTGATAGTCCCTTACGCACTTTGGCAAAGGCACCAATACAACCTGCTGCTAAAGCAATCCCTAAATCAAGTAACGTGGGCTGGGTACGAGCAAGAATCTCACTCCCCAAGGTTGGTAAACCCACCAGCCAGCCCAGGAAGCAAGATAAACTTACAGCACAAAATGTACCGACAAAGATTGATATAAAACCGGCACGCGTTAGCTTTATATTGCCACCCAAGGCCCCTAGCGCTAAGCCCCGAATAGGTAGCATCAGAGGAGCTACAATCATGGCACCGATAATAACTGCTGCACTGTTAGACAAAAGTCCAAAGGTGGCAATGGCACAGGAACTAAAAATAAGAACTAAGTAATTCACACTCAGCTGCGATTCGGCAAGCAACACAGCCTGTAACCGTTCCAGTCCCTGTTCGGATTCCTCTGGGATTGGCGGCGTCTTGCTAGCCCAATGGCCCAGGGCTCTTATAAATTCATGCAGTTGACCCATAAGCCTTGAACCCTTTTTTCTCAAGATAACTTCTCACTTCAATGAGTTGCCTCACCAGAAAGTTTGAGAACTTCAAGTAACGGTTTGATGGTCAACCCCTGAACAAGAAGGGTAAATAGAACGACCCCGAATACGGTGGTAATCAACGTCTCACCTCCTACGACACTCGTCGGTACACTTAAAGCGAGGGCAATCGAGACAGAGCCTCGTAGTCCTCCCCACCACAGTACGGTCTGTTCACCAAAACTGACCTTTGGATTAATCAAGAGGTTGCCCAGCGCGCTCAATGTAAAGACCGCGACCAACCGGCTAACCACTGTTGCCAGCACCCCTACGATAAGCAGTGACCAATTCTGAGCTAGCTGAGAAAAGTGAACCTGGTCGCCAATCAGCAAAAAGACAATAGAATTTACGAAAAAGGCCAAGAAGTCCCAAAACTCACTCACAATTGCCCGGGTGCGCGGTTGCATTCCGATTCGTGAACCAAAGTTGCCTAGAATGATCCCAGCACAAACAACTGCAATCACGCCTGAACCCCCCACATCTTCTGCCAGAATGTAGGCACCGTAGGCACTCACTAGGGTCAATGATTGTTCGACTAAGGGTAAATCAAAGCGCTGGGTCAAGAAAGAGATAGCAAACCCAATCACACACCCGACACCGACACCTAGACCAACTACGGAGACGAAACGTACAAATGCGTTTGGTAAGTCAATAGATGTTTCTGTTCCGACAGCCAAGCCTAACAACAGTCCGAAGGCGACCACTGCCACGCCATCATTAAATAGACTTTCTCCTTCTACAAGCATACTGAGGCGTTTGCTTGCACCTAACTCCTTAAAGAGGGCAATCACCGAAACGGGATCAGTTGCAGCCAAACTCGCTCCCACCAACAGGGCAAGACTAAGATTTAAGCCTACCCACTGGTGTAGGGCAAAAGCCACCCCAGCAATAGAAATTACCACACCAAAGACCGCATAGAGTGTAATAGCTAACCATTCTTGTTTTAGTTCAGGCCATTCCAGATTCCAAGCGGCCTGAAAGAGCAAGGGTGGTAGAAAAATGAGCAAAATCAGAGGGGGTGAGAGTGTGACTAAGCGCACGTCTGCTAGTGCCAGCAGCAGCCCAACGATAACCAGTAACAGCGTATAGGGAACCTTTTTTAGCCAGGGCGAGACCTGAGATAGCGTTGCTACACTCAAAGCAATCAGCACCACCAGTAAAAACTGTTTGAGGTTATCTTCGACCAGTACTTCACTGAGCTGTGTTTCCATCGTGAGACTAGCTTTTGCGATAATTTACTTTAACCTATATCCAACCTCATTGAGGTCATGAAGCATACAGAGACTAGCTTCTAGCCCTAGGGGACTATTTTTTCGGTTCGTGCGTTGAGCCCTACTACCCTTATAAGGAGACTTGGGCTGGAATTGCGACATTGCACAATGGAGCAATGATTTGAATCAAACCCTACCGATCAGATCCCATTGCTGAGCCACTCTTGCGAAAGACATCTATTTGCTATCGTTGCTCTATTGTGCAACGCCCAATTAGGAGCTGCTAAAAGACCAGTCCACAGAAACGGTGTTGATTCCCAGCCGCCGCCCGAAGGATAGGCTAAGGGTTCGGTTCACCTGAGCCCAACCGGAAAGAAGGATATCCTGTGCTTAGTACTCGCTGCCACAGAGCACATACAAGCAGCACCTGTCTGACGTTAGGATCTATAGGCGAGTAAGAGAAATCCCTGTCGCAAGACATACTCCATATGCTCCACCAGACGGATGGCTGCCTGGTCATACTTACACAAACTTATAAGGTGGGGTGTGTAAAGAAAATTAACAGAATTTATTTGCTGCAGTGCATGGGAGTTGTTTATGGAATCTTACGAAAATCTCTGGCTCTGGGTTGGAGTGATCGGCATGGCCGTCGGAGCATCAGTTATCTTCTTGCTGGGTCTAAATGCTCATCCGGCTCGCAAACACCACTACACCCTCGCATTCATCGTGTCACTAATTGCTACGGCCAACTACTTGGCTATGGCCTTGGGTCAGGGTTCTGTTGCCCTTGGGTCGCGGATATTCTACTTCGCTCGCTACACCGATTGGGTGTTCACCACACCGCTACTGCTAGTTGGTCTGGCTCTGATCGCCCTACCTACCTTTGTAGCCCGAGAGCGGCTTAACCTGCTGTTCGGCCTGGTGGCTGCGGATGTCTTCATGATCGTGACCGGCTTCGTCGCCGCTCTGCAGGTAGACGCAAGCAAGTATATCTGGTACACCCTTAGCTCAGGCGCGTTCATCGCTGTGCTGGTGATGCTCTGGAATCAATTGCGCGAGGAGGCAGATCGCTTCCCCCATGCCGCCCAGTACAGGACTCTGGCTGGTATGCTTACCGCGCTCTGGGTTGCCTATCCGATTGTCTGGCTACTTGCCCCCACCGGCTTCTCTGCAATTAGCCCCAGCGTAACCGCCTTCATCTACGTAGTGCTTGATCTGACGGCCAAGGTCGGCTTTGGCTTGGTGCAGATCTTCTATCTGCGCAAGGAGTCCGTGCCCTTCGATGAACAGGTCAGGGAGCGCGAAACCGCAACATCAATCCGCTGAAGCCACCGTTGACTTAGATTGCCGTGCGCCGAATTTCTACTCCTGATCGGTGCATGGCGCTCTTTATGCGGGAGCGTAATAGATTTGCGTTTCTTGTAGCACATGGAAGTATGTCTTTCTATAAAGACCATTATTGAGAAATAGAAGGCTCACATTCTCGATTCATGGGTCGTTAATTCTCATCATTAAGGGGTCGCCTCAGAGAAGTTAAACTAAGCGACCTCCTAAATCCCAATTCCCTCTTCACCCCTAATACAGCCTGCAGCGAAGGCAATTACCTAAATCGAGTAGGGTAGGCTGAGTGCGGGCTGATCTCACTACCGAGGATTGGCAAGCCAACTAACTAGCCGATCAGGCAGGACAAGGCAACAGCACATAATGTACCCACAAAAATCGAAAAAAACTTCGCGAGTCAGCTTAATCTCCCTATCTAAAGTGCTCAAAGCTAGTCCACGAATCGGTAACATTAGAGGGGCTACAATTATTACACGGATAATAACTACAAAACTATTAGACAGTAAACCGAGGGTGTAATAGCATAAGAACCAATATAAGCACTAAATAATTCAAACTAAGCTGTGAGTCGGCAAGCAGCACTGCCTGCAACTGTTCTAAGCGCTTCTGTTCAACGATGGAAGAAAAACGTTGCGTGGGAGGTTGAGTAGTACTAGGCACCCGCCAACTTCTTGTCCACTGCTCTATAGCCCCGATAGATTTGCACAGAATTTGCATCATAATGAGTTCTAGATACTAAACAACATCGTAGAACTTACTACTTTGTTCTTCCTAATTTATTATTTTTTACGATGCCATCATTAGAATTAGACACCCTCGCATTTTCGTCTCGGTGCGCACCAGTTTGATCATGAAAGAGAACAACTGAATGGGGATAAGGCATATCAATCCCTGCTGCGTCGAGGGCAAGCTTAATTCCGGTCGCAACTTGATCGCTTACTGCTAGTACATTTGCTTGGTTGGAAGCAGTCCAAAAATAGACGTTAAAATTGACAGAGGAAGCAGCAAGTTCGCAGACATAGACCCAAGGACTAGGCTCACTGAGCACCCCTTGAGTATCGGCTAGTACCTGATGTATAACGGCTCGCGCTTCTTCAAGCGAGTCTAAATAGCCAATACCCACGTTGAAGCATATCCGACGCTGATCATAAGCTGTACGCACGAGAATAGCACTAGTATACACATCACCATTAGGTAATACAGCTTGTTCGCCACTGTAGGTTTTTAAGCGTGTCGAGCGCAGATTAATCTCTACGACTGTGCCTTCATAATCTTGAACTCGGATTTGATCGCCTACTAAGAAAGGTTGTCGCCAAAGAATAAGGATTCCAGCAAAGAAGTTTTGGAGGATGTCCTTAAAGGCAAAACCGATAGCAACTGTAGAAATACCAAGTCCACTAATTAAATCCCCCAACTTAAATTCAGGAAAAATCACGATAGCAGCAAGTAGTATGCCCAAAATCGTGATTGCAGTCGAAGCAAGGCGCCCAAAAAGTAACGCTAAACCTGGTTGTAAACCAGTGCGTCTAGCAGCTGTGTCCATCAAGCCTTGGCTAAGGTCAGAGCCGAACTTGAAAATAGTGAAGATGATGATGCCTAGGAAAATGTTAGGCAAGTTGGCTAATAATGCCTCCCACATTCTGACTAAGGTGAGCCAAGCTGGGTTAGCCACAGTGAGTTGAGCAAGCAAAGGATACATCATTCAAACCGAAATACAATAACTTCAACCAGTTTACTGAGAGATTGAAGTCGTGTTATCAACCTTATGGCTGAGAACTGACCTCTGGCGATAAACTCGTCTACGTCAACGATGTCATTAAGGGGAAACTTCTTGAGTACGAAATTTTGATTCAACAGGCCGTGAACAATACCAAGACGTGCTTGCCAAGGCAGAGCTAAAGATGCTCCGAGCCGGGATGGGGTTTTCCCAGGTAACAGAACTTACAGAGCTGTCGATAGAGTGACCTTCCCTCAAATTAGTGGACACTTCACTAAAGTTGTTCTATTAGGAGAAATCTGTCATGACTTCCAAAACAGGTCTTACTAAAGCTCTAGAAATCCTGCATCAGGGCGATACTCTTGTTATGTGGTATGCCGCCTCGGGATGTGGCTAAGAACCTGGGCGTGTCTGTGCCAACTCTGTACCGATGGGTTCCAGCCTCTGTAAATGCTTAATATGCTTTAATTTCCGTTTTATGCGTTGACCCCGCATAGCTTCATTGGCAAGAGTCATTAGCAGAAGTGGAAAGAGTTGAGTGACAAGACCCCAACCACAGAGCAAGTGTACTCACGGTATGATTGCTTGAAAGAACGTAGTCGCTGCGGGTTATCAATATGATAGGGGAAGGTCCAGATAGGTTTGGTCACCATAGACTACGTTTGCGATTAGCATATTACTATAACCTAGGAATTAAGCTGCAAGTTCTAGGGAGGCGTGACCCGCACCTTTGTTACAAATGCATCGTTTAAGCCACTGTAATTAGTATCAAAAGCACCTACTGTTTTTGGAAAATCCGTTGAAGTCGTGCGTCCAGTCAGGTAGACGTTATTACTGGGGTCTAAGGCTAGTGCATAGCCGAAATCTAAGCTGGAACCCCCAATAAAAGTTGAATAAACTAGGATTTTACCGAAGGGATCTAATTGTGAAATAAAAGCATCACTCATGCCATTGTAGGTGGGGTCTAAAGCTCGACCAGTAATTGGAAAATTACTTGCGTAGGTTACGCCCCCTATGTAGGCATTACCAGCAGTATCTACAGCAATACCTTGCCCACTCTCAGCATCATTGCTACCACCTAAAAACGTAGAGTATTCTAGTTTTTTGCCCTGAAGACTGAGTTTGGTTACAAAGCTATTACGTGAACCACCAGCCCTAGTTTTAAATGCGCCGGCAGTTACTGGGAAATCCGCACCAGAACTACCTGTCACGTAAGCACCACCTAAAATATCTACGGCAATCGCTTTGCCAGAATCATTGTCTGCACCACCTAAGTAGGTCGAATAAACTAGGCTACTACCATCAGGCGTGAATTTGGTGACAAATACATCCCCCAAACCGTTATAACTGCTATCTATCGCTCCTTGGGTCACAGGAAAATCAACCGAACGCGTGAAGCCAGTGACGTAGGCGCTGCCCGAGCTATCCACGGCAATGGCATTACCATCTTCATTGGCATCAAAAGGCCCAGTGCCTGTGCCAACGCTGCCCCCTAAAAATGTTGAGTACACCAAACTTGTGCCAGTAGGATTCAGTTTGGTGACAAAAGCATCGCGGCTGACGCCGTTGTAGCTTGAATCAAAAGCTGCTGGGGTAGTAGGAAAATCTCCTGCTGTCGCTCGTCCAGTGACATAAGCATTACCACTACTGTCGGCAGCAATCCCAAATCCCACATCTCCTGTTCCGCCGGTACTACCCAAATACGTTCCATAAATTAGGGTATTGCCGGAAGGTGTCAATTTGACCACAAAGGCATCACTACCACCACCGTTATAACTAGTATCAAAGGCTCCTGATGTAACAGGAAAATCAACAGAGAGGGTGTAACCGGTAAGATAGACTTTCCCGCTACTATCAAGTGCAATTGCTGTGGCTAATTCTTCCAAACTACCCCCTAGATAGGTGGAGTAAATCAAACCATTGCCACCAGCATTGAGTTTTGTAATAAAAATATCTCGGGTTCCGCCATTGTATGAACTATTCAAAGCGCCAGCTGTGACTGGAAAATCAGTGGAACCCACTGAGCCTGCGATATAAGTATTCCCTTCACTATCCACCGCAAGACCATTACCTTCCTCAAAATCACTCCCACCTAAGAACGTTGAGTAGCGGCTGGGATCAATAACAAGAGGCAAACTGTGATTATAGTAACCTAAGGCAAAACCAAATTCTGAAGTCTTGTATTGAATATAATGACCAGAGATAGGGTGTTTATATCCTCTAATATTTTGGTAAATAAAGGGTTTTGCCTGCCGTTCTTCACCCTTTGCTGTCTTTACTACTAGTTCACCAGAGGTGGCAATCCTGGTCTCTAAAGCTCCAGCAATAGCTAGGCGAATTTGAGTCGGGTCAGCATGGGGAGCCACAAAAAAATCTTGCTCGATCTTGCCTTGCTTGACGTAGTAGAGAACATTAATTCCGGGGTAAACGGCTTGGGCTTCCACTTGAGCATAAGTTGGAATATCCATATGCCAGCCTTTGGGATCACGTCCTTTGATATAGTTGACTTTACCGAGAAGTTTTAATTTTCCAATCAATTTAGCTTCTGAGTTGCCACCCACTAGGGTTTGACGCAAAACGGAACTATGAGACGTATGTGTGACTTGACGATAAGCTACTGGTAAAGAGGATGAAACAGTTGCTTGTATCCAAGTCAGAACTGTTTCATTAGAGGTAAGAAAGAGATTTTGATGTTGACCATGCAATAAAAATTTAACGTGGGGATTAGTTTGTCCTTGGTTAGCCTCAAAAATTAGGGGTAAGGGGTGCGCTATGCGTACTTGATCCGCTGCTGTCGCTGGACGTTGCGTGAGGTTAAGAAAACTTAAAGCCACAATACTGGATAATAAAAGAAGCAATTTTGTTTTGGCATGTAAGGCACGGAATGACTTCATGACACTAACTCCTGGTTACTGACCCCACAGATACCATAGATACCTCACAAAATCTACTAGCTTATTACTTCTTAGATTTCATGTCTTAAAAGTTTACAAAGAACTTACTTGAATATGGTAAGTTGATGCCTTGACATTTCTTAAGTAATCGTAATAACTTATAAAAATCTTCCTGAGATGTTAAAAATGCTTAGCTCATGGTCAACTTCTTTAAAGTTTATGGGCTTTGGTTTAGTAGCTTTCTTGACCGTGTGCTCCTCTTCCTGTTTAGCACGACCAGATTTCACTGTAAAAGATGTTGTCATCTCTGATCCCAACGGCAATCTAACTGATAATGAATATGACAACTATGGTCAGCGCATGACCTTTCAGGATAAATCAGGAAGTCTTTGGTCTGCTCCGATGAGCACGACTACCGGAGATTGGCAACCAGCCTCAGGTCAGAATCAACTAGTAGACACCAATTTAGCTTCGATCAATGTCAGTCATAACGGTCCAGAGTGGTCTTCTGCGAGAAGGGGTGCACGCATTGTCTACACCAAAAATATAAAAGGCATAACACAACTGGCTCAAGCCAAACAACAGCTTGACCTAAGTTGGCGTGCTGAACTGCTGGTTAACGGTGAAAATCGTAAATCTCCCATTGGTAGCAAAGATAGAAATGACCTTAATCCACGTATTCTCTACACCTATCAAGACCCTCTCTTAGGGCGGACACTAGCCTATCGAGAGCTAGATAACCCTCTTTCCGAAGGGTTTATCACAGACTCCACAGCTTCTAACGGACGTTGGATTTTAGGTGAACGGTCGATTATTTTGACCATCACTGATCAAGCGGGATTCGATCAAGTTGCCAAATACAACATGGATAGTCAAGTCCTGACACAGCTTACCTTTGATCCAACACAGAAAAAGTCACCCTGGGCTTGGCATGAATCTCAGCTTGATAATGAATTGGTATTTTTTGCGGTGCTCGATCAGCAAACCATTGGTGTTTATCGCCAAAATGACCAAGGCGAATGGGTACAGGTAGAGACAATTGCCCCTTCTGCAACCGGATATCCCTTTATCATTTCGCCAGAACCTTTTTTCTACGGTGGAAAAAGCTATATTTCTATGCAGATGTCTGCGGCCGACTCAACTGCAGTCAATGCAAACTCTACAGTCTGGTTCTCAACAGTCAATTATGGTCAACGTCCTGACAAGTATCGTCAAGTTAGTGCAAGCACTCCATTAGTGCGCCAAGACCCAGAGACTTTTCCAGGGGATACAACTATTTGGGAATATTACACCGAAAGATTAAAGAATGGTACACACAGAATTCATCGTTGTGACACAGGCATTACCCTAACAGGCATTCAACCGTGACGACTCCCAACACTGTAGCTTTAGTATGCTGTGGAAGGCTTTGTGTATTCATATGCAACTATTCATAAGTAAACTTTCTACTTTAGGCATGTGGCTGCTGCCTGGTTTAGCTAGTTTTGGCTTGTGGTTAACACAAGTAATGCCAGCTTTTACTAAAACGCCGCAGCTTATCCCCATCTGGGATGCACTTATCAACACACCCAATAAAGATAATGTGGAAGATACTACAACTTTTGACAGCCAACACATTTATACAACGGGTTATACCTTAGGTGCCTTAACAACTTCTGTGAATATTGGTGGTGAGGATGCCTTTCTGGTTCAATATAATTCTGCAGGCAAGGCTAACTGGACTATTCAATTTGGGACTACCGCCGATGATGACCCCGAGGGTGTGACCACAGATCCTAACGGTAATATTATTATTTCAGGATATACCCGAGGAGCTTTGGGTGGGTCTAATAAAGGCAACAAAGATGCTTTTATTGCTAAGTTTGACCCTAATGGTAATCAATTATGGCTTAAGCAAATTGGGTCAAAAGCTGATGATGATTTTGAAGATTTAGGTACGGATCTAGCGGGGAATATTTATGCTGCTGGTCATACGACTGGAAGTCTTGGAACACAAAGTAATGGTGGTGAGGATGTAATTCTAGCTAAATATGACCCTGATGGGAATCTACTCTGGCTCAAACAATTTGGAACCTCAAAAACTGATAAAGCCAAAGATGTTAAAGTTGACAATCAGGGAAATGCTTATGTGGTGGGAACGACCCAAGGTGTATTATCGGGCATTAATGCTGGTGGTTATG
>JBBRQP010000094.1:0-10851 GCA_038226175.1 Gloeobacterales cyanobacterium | reverse complement strand
GGCATCATGGTCATTCTCCAGAATTGTTAATTGGTTAATTAAGTACAGGTCAGGTTCTTTATCAGCGAGCTTGACCCACACATTGCCATTAGCTCCAGGCGCGTAAGTAATGCGTCCGTCCTGTAAGGGTTTCGGGGGGTCACAGATAACGCCCTTACCTCTATGGGTGAGAACAGCTGTTCCGATAGGCGGGGCTAGGTAGACAAGCAACCGGGCGTAATCTTGGTCACTGCGTTGTTCTTTGGGGGGTAGGTCTAGCTGTTTGATGGCGTGTTCTACCCATTCATAGGGGGGGTGCGCGGTGTCTAAATGGTCAAGAACTTTTTGTTTCCACATCAGATCAACCCTCTAGGGTCATCAGAACTTTTTTCTAGGCTTTTTCTAGGCATCGGAGTATCGGAGTATCGGAGTAGGTCAGATGGGGTATCCCCATCTTTTGGGCTTAAATCACTAAAATTACTCCGATGTGGCTCAACCATCGGAGTAGGGCTTAAATCCTCTCTAGGCAAGGGTTCTAGGCTTTGCTCTTGGTAACTACTCCGATACTCCGATGTGTTTTTATTTAGTTCTATTTCTTGTTTTGTAATCTCACCACGCCAAAACTTACCCCAGTCGCTACCATCGGCGGTGCGCCATTGCTGACAGTCACGGATGGCTACTAGTCGAATCTGTTTGTAAGTTTTGCTCATGCGACGTATTTCAATCACAGTCCTGTTAAAGGCAGCACTCAGGGTATTACCTTGTAGGCGGGTAGACGGACAGGCGGCGCGGGCTTTTTCTAACAATTCATTAAGTTCGACTAGGTCAGGTAGGTCACTAAACTCAAGTTCTGCGATCCAGCGATCCAGGTCAGAACGTGAATTATCGATCATCCGTAACTTTGATTCCATCACACGGGCGTGTGCATGGGGGTTAAAATCTGCTAGGTCAAGGTTTTTCAGGTGTGTGAAAAGACTGTCCTTACCAGCTTGTGATTCACCCCACTGGTACAACCTATTGAAGTAGTCAGACGGCGGGTTTTGAGCGGTGATCTCATGCACGAATACCCGGCGGTCTTGGTCATCAAGATGTAGCGCGTTTGGGTGGTTTGATGTGGCTAAAAGATTGAACCTGTTAACCGCCTCAAACTGAGCACCGTGTTTCACATTGATGTTTACCCTAGGGCTTGTAATTAGACTTTTAAGGCGGTTCATGAAGATAAAGCGTCCATCACAGAGCACTTCCTCAGCTGATACAAACAGTTTTCCTACCAGTGAGCCATTAAAGTTCGAGTTGAAAAACTCCGAATCAACTTCTAGGAAATGTTCACCGTATAGCTCTTGCATGAGTTCCGTGATGGTGGTTTTACCCACACCCTGATGACAGCTCCAAAGTAGTGCCATGGTTCTAAGTTTTGCACCGGGGTTCTGAATCGGGTATGCAAGCCACGCCTCGAAGTAATCCCGATCAGCTTGTAAAATAGCGCGCTGTTCTTCATTGATAGATGTAGAGCTGCCGTCCCAGTTTTTCAGACCAAACATCACATTTAGGTGAAGTGTCCATAACGTCGCATCCACACCATCAGTGAGTAGAGACCCCCCCCAACCTTGCCAAAGATTAAGGGTTTTGGCGGTTGTCGGTTGCTCTGGAAGTAGGTCTACTTCATCATGTTCACGGCGTTCTGACCAAGTCTCCCAAAGGTAGGCTAGGGGCTTAGATACCACCCGTGGCCCATCATCACCAAGTTGCAGATATTGCCCTTTATGGTTTTTTAGAAGTAGGCGGAAATGGGCAAGACTGATAGGTTTTTGAGCAACGTTATCCCAAAGGCATTGGGGGTTATGTCGAATAACCGCAAACCTTTTATTCAATTGCTCCAGGGCGGCTAAAGTCTCATCCGTATAATCCTCATCAAAACTTGAGGCCGGCCGGGGCTTTTTTGGTTCCGTTGTAGGCTTGGTTCCGTTTGTATTCCCATTAAACTTATCCCAGTTATAAAACTCTGATGTCCCAGAAATCGCTTTAGTCACGGTCATCTCTCCATAAGTATGTGCGCCATGTTTTACATCCCACTTGTCCCGGTACAAGCCACTAGCCCGAAATAAGCGGTCTAAGCGGTCAGGGTTATCCCCAGTCCAGAACGCCAACCCCACACACAGGGCCAGGTCAGCTTCACTCTGGGATGGGTAACCGCTGAAGTCACCGTCATAAAGAGTCTTGAGTTTTGAGCCGTTCTTGGCATTGAAAGCCCTTTCTAGTAACTCGGTATCATTCACAGAAAAGCCCGTCAGTGTTGGGGTGTGACGGGGTTTCAGGGGTATCACAACGGGAAAGTATTTAGCGTGAAACTCATTTAAGGCTTCTTGTCTGTCTAGGACAGCACAGGGTGAATCGGGTAACTTATGCCCGGTTACTGTGAGAAAGCGTCCGGTTTCATAACATTCAACGTTGCCTTTTTTGCGTCCGCCGGGTGGTAATTTGCCTTTGAGAAATATCCTGATACCCGTGCCAGACGGGCTTATTTCCCAGTAGCAATTCATGGCTTCAATGATGGCCTTAGCCCAGTCAGCTATCACGCCATTCTCAACACAGTGATCAACGTCAAAACCGACTATGGAATCTTGGTCAGTGACGACAAAACCAATACCCGAAAAACCCCCTTTTTTGTAGGCTATGACAGCTTCATCAAAGGAGGTCCAGGTGTTGGGGTCTGTAGAACTCGCTAGGGAGCCGTTCACCCGATAAGGCTTTTTCTCCCATCGGTTCTTTTCAGCATTCCAGACGCCACGCCATAGTACCCACTGCGATAAGTTCTTCAGGGTCTCTGGGATGTTCTCGAAAATTGGTTCAAGCAAAGGCGATCCTTCAAGGGAAGGCTTTTCGTACGGGTTATAATCGAGATGTTGCATAACAAAACTCCTTATTGAAAGGGGATTGAGAACGGCTTGTGGGAGCCGTTTTTCAATTTTTGGTGGTCAATGATTTCAGGTAGGCCGTGATCGTTTTGGCATGAATATCAGCGGGTTCTTTGACCCAAAGAATAATCATCTCTGGGAGAAATCTGATGGAACGCCCAATTCGGACATAGTGGATTTTTTCGAGCAAACTCCCATTTGAAATTTGTTTTCGTAAAAACGACGCGCCCATATTGATGAGCTTGGCAGTCTCTGGCAATGTTAAAAAAAGTGGCTCCGTGGTCATAAATCATCAACCGAAACAATAAAAATCACCATAAGATCCCAAGCCATATAATAAATTTCTGGCGATTTGAGTTTACAAAACTTTATATTTAATGTTTTTAGGTAAAGCTCTTACCTCTACCACCTTCAATAATCTCGTCATTGACTATGTAACCACCCGGAGGAACATTCTTACGGAGTTCCCTACGATACGTATTGAACGCATCTTCATACCTTTTATATTCTTCTGGAATTCTTGTTTGTAGTTCTTGAGCCATCAGCTGAAGGTAGTCTGGAGAACGATTGGAAGGATCACCTTTAATAATTTGCTTTTGTTCCTCAGAGAAGCTACTTGCTTCTTTATATTCCTGAGAGCCTTTATATAAAATATTTTGAGCAGCATCCTTACTCATTGGCTGTGCTTCTTGAGCTAGACCAAGCTGTTTTGCTAAACCACATTCGTGAACGTTAAACATGAATTTCTGTTTCATAACTATAAGCCACCATTGACAGGGAGAACCCCAAATTTCTTGGGCTTTTTTGTCATGTCCATAAACAGCTATTACTAATCTCAAGGTAGCCCAATGATAATCAGCAAAGATAAGATCGTTATGCACGGCTTCTACCTGTGGGTCTACCTCACGAGCAAATGCTGTCAAAATTCTTCCTTGTTCACCCCAAAATCGAACCATCTTACTAAACATTTCTTTTTCAGCATCGCTTGAAAGGATGATACTAAAAGCCTGAAGATATTTTTCAGGGAATTTACTTATGAGGGTACAACATTCTATTAGTTGATCTTTGTATTGACGTAAAAAAAACTCAATGCGCTCGTCTTCAGTCATGTTTTAGCTCCTGTTTTTGTGAAGTGTCTGTACTCGTCTGGCAAAGCGGCTGTGTCCTTTCGTAAGCGCGTTCTATATCAGACTCACTAAGCCATTTTTGATAACTGCGATTGTGAACCGTGAGACTATGCCCCATCATTCGAGCCGCTACACTGCTATCAAGACCGACATGAATAGCTCTCACAGCCCAAGCATGACGTAGGTGATAGGGCGGGAAGGGAACACCCCAGCTCTTGAAACTCTGAGAAAGTTTTTCACCCCGCGTCTTATTCGTCTTAGCGATACTTTCGGGACGGATAATTTGACGTAACTGGAATAGTTCAACCCATTCACGGTGTAAGGGTATGACTAATCTGTGTCCAGTCTTGGTATCACCTGTGACCCGGATTTTGTCACTACCTTTACTGAAGTCCTCTAGGTCTAAGTGGAATAACTCAGACGGGCGTAAACCGTAGGCCGCGATCATGCCATATGACCACAGTAGCCAGGGCGGGGCATGAGTCAGGTTCTCACGGGCTTGTATAACCTCTTCATCTGTAGGCAACTCACGGGGCAATGTAGAAGCCGTCCCATAATTACCCCGTAGTTCGACAATGGCAGACGGGTCAATCCCTGCTAAACGAGCTAGGGCGGCAAGTGCCATACAGGTACGTTGACGGGTCTTAGAGTCCGGTTCTGTCCTCTTGACCGCTTCAAGTAATAACCCTAGCGTCACAGGATTGTCACTACATAAGGTACGAAAAACGATGTGATAATCCCCATCCCAAGTAGTTTGGGTCTTGGGTGTGCGCTTACGTTTATCAAAATAGGCCGCTTCAAACTTATCTACCCATGCCCCCACAGTTTCATGTTGGGTAATCTTCTCTTCTGGTAGATAGTCTTCCCAGTGAAACTCATGATTTATTAACTTAGCCCCAATCAATTTTGCTTGGTTAAGGGCGTAGTCTATACCCGCGGCTTACTAGCCTTTACATCAAGCGTCAGGGCTTGACGGTGGGGAATTGTTTTGTCACTCCCCGGCTTGGGTGGGAATTTACCTCTTAAGTAAAGTTTGGTACGTCCGGGTTGTAGCCAGATGGTAACGCCTACGTTACCCGCTTTTAAGCGTTGATTTGCATCTCTGACAAGAGTTTCAGGGTGTTTGTCTAACATAGTGGCGTTACCGCGCTTCCTCTACCGTTACCAAATTCTATCCCTTTTTATAGTATTCTGTGGTTCTTGGTATCACTTGGTAGCAGAGACCCTAGATAGCAGAAATCCCGCTATAAGCGGGACTCAGAGCCTGAAATCGTTTGGGGGTGGGGAGAGTCGAACTCCCACGTCGCTCTCGCAACTTCGGATTTTAAGTCCGATGCGTCTACCATTCCGCCACACCCCCCGATTAACAGGGCTTTACTATCTTGCCATGGACAGGGACTTACATTGCAGTTGGATGACTAATCCCTAACAAATCCAGGCTATTGGCTAATACCTGACGGGTAGCACGACAAAGTCCCCAACGCGCATAGGCTAGAGCTGGGTCGTTTTCCATAATCCGTAATACAGGGCACTTATCATAGAAGCGGTGAAATAGTTGGGCGACCTCAGCGGTGTAGGTGATTAGTTTGTGGGGGGCGCGCTCAATGGCAGCCAAACGATATAGCTCAGGAGCCTTGAGTAGAGCCAAAATCAGGGCTTGTTCTTCTGGTTGTTGGAGCAGAAGCTGCCCCCCATTGTCCACAAATACAAAGGTATCAGGCGCACTAAAACCTTTTTCAGCTGCGACGCGCTCCAGAGAGCAACTACGGGCATAGGCGTACTGGGCATAAAAGACCGGGTTATCTTTAGATTGCTCGACAGCTAGATCTAAATCAAAGGTAATCTGAGAATCAGGAGATTGGCTAAGTAGATACCAACGAGCCGCGTCTGTACCGATAGCAGTTTCTTCACTCTCAAGGCCGTAGAGCAGGTCATCTACGGTCACGCCTTCCCCGGTACGTTTGGACATGCGCACTTCTTCTTTTTGGCCCGTGGTTGGGTTTTGGCGATAGAGCTTGACCATCTGCCCAATCATGACTTCGAGAGTATCAGCGGGGTAGCCAAAGGCCTGGACAATCGCCTTGAGCCGAGCCATATAGCCATGATGATCCGCTCCGAGAATATTGATCAGCCGGTCATACCCACGCTGTAACTTGTGGCGATGATAGGCAATATCAGCCGCCATATAGGTATAGTCGCCATTAGTCTTTTTCACTACGCGGTCTTTATCATCCCCAAATTGAGTGGTTTTAAAGAAAATCGCGGCATTTGGGCTATCGGTTTCTTCGGTGCGATAGTCCAAATAACCCGCTGCATCTAACGCCTGCAAGCCCTGTTCGATCGCCGAAGGTTGCCCCTGATGCAAGATCCGCTCACTAAACCAAGTTTCAAATTCGGCATGAAACTCGGTCAAGATCGCTTTTTGTTGAGCCAAGATTTTGTGATAAGCATATTCCTGAAACCAAATTGCCTCAGCCTCACACTGATTTGCGCCGACTTCACTGATCAAACCTTGAGCCATCTCGATCATGGCCTTGCCCTGATAGCCGTTTTCGGGCATGGTAGCAGGCTCGCCTAAGGCTTGTCGATAGCGCGCTTGCAGAGAAATACCCAGCAAATTCATCTGATTGCCAGCGTCATTGATATAAAACTCGGTATGAACTTCATGTCCGGCAAAAGTAAGCAGATTAGTAATCGCAGAACCCAGGGCAGCCCAACGTCCATGACCCACATGCAGTGGACCGGTCGGATTGGCAGATACAAATTCTACCAAAATCTTTTCAGGTTTACTCGCAACTGTCCGTCCGTAATTTGCTTGTTGGGTCAAAATCTCTTGCAGTCCTGCTGCGAGCAGAGGATCAGCGAGCCGAATATTGATAAAGCCTGGTCCGGCCACACTAAGGATCACATCCATGTTTTGCACAGAGTGTACTAGAGCATCAGCAAGGGTGCGTGGGGCAAGTTTTGCCGCTTTGGCAAGGGTCAGCGCAAGGGGGGTCGCGTAATGACCATGATCAGGATTTTTGGGATTTTCGACCAAAATCTCCTGAGCGATTGGTAGTTGGGTGAGATTTCCCAACTTGCCCGCTTGAAAAGCCCGTGTCACACCTACGGCTAAAAGTTGTTGAACGTAGTCATGGAGTATCATGGTTTACCATTGTCTACAGAATTTCTATGATATGAGAAAAGTCGTACAAAACCATGACATAAGAAGCTATACTAGTTTCTTGTGCTTAATCAGAAGTTATCATGGCGCTCGCTCAACAAAAGATTCGCATTCGCTTACAAGCCTTTGACCATAAATTGCTCGACACCTCTTGCGGCAAAATCGTGGAGACCGCTAACCGTACCAATGCTGCCGCAGTGGGTCCCATCCCGCTACCGACACGTATTCGTCGCTATTGCGTACTGCGTTCACCTCACGTAGACAAAGACTCCCAAGAACATTTCGAGTCGCGCACCCATTCGCGGATTATTGATATTTATCAGCCTTCCGCCAAAACAATTGATGCGCTGATGAAGCTGGATTTGCCCTCAGGCGTGGATATCCAGGTCAAGCTCTAGCGGGTGTGACTTGGCTTGGTCTGAGCCAAGTTTCATCTGTGCCTACGCAAAGTTTCTCCCCCGAGTAAATTTACTTGAGGTATGTGCCCTGAAAGCGGTGCGCATACATCTAATGGTCAATTTTTAGTTGATAACACAAACTGCCCGTAATCTTTAGTTCAAAACTGATTTGTATTATGCCAACGAATATTCGGTAGCAGGTGTAGAGCTTGCCATGACCACGCCACAGCCGATGGTTGCTTAAACCTTGACTTTTTCTTCACTAGGGGCTGGTTCTGCTTCTGCCATGACTTTGGTGGCTGTGGGGTCTTCGCCCAGTAATCCTTGGGGGCGCAATAGCATGACTAGCACCAAGGACGCGCCAAAGATTAACATCCGGTATTCCGAAAAGCCACGGAGCACCTCGGGTAAAACCACCAGAATAAAGGCACCGAGAGCTGCACCAGCAACCGAACCCATGCCACCTAATACGACCATCGAAAGTACAATTACCGACTCAAATAATGTAAAACTTTCTGGTGAAACAAAGGTAATCTGACTGGCAAATAAGACGCCAATCGTGCCCGCAAAAGCAGCTCCGCTCGCAAATGCCAAAAGTTTGAGACGGATCGTATCTAGGCCCATCGCCCGTGCGGCGATTTCATCTTCTCGAATTGCGAGTAGAGCCCGTCCAATCCGTGAATTTTTGAGACGGCTGGTGATAGTCCAAGCGGCTATTACAAACAACAACGCCAGATAATATAACTGCACTGGCTGAACGAGAGAGAGCCAGATAAAGCCGCTACTTCCCCACCAAGGAATCACTGGTGCAGCAATGCCCGCAATGCCTTGGGGGCCATTCGTCAGGTCATCTAAATTATTGAGAGAGATGCGAATAATTTCCCCAAACCCTAAGGTCACAATAGCAAGATAATCACCTCTCAGCGGTAAGGTCGGTGCACCAAGTAAGACCCCGAAGCTACCTGCTAGGGCTGCTGCTACGGGCAACACCAGCCAAAAACTCCACCCATGACTACTCAGGATCGCCATACTGTAGGCGCCTACTGCAAAAAAAGCGATGTAGCCTAGATCCAGTAATCCGGTCATGCCCACCACGATATTAAGGCCCATCGCCAGCACCATATAAATGCCGACTGATACCAAAACGTTAATGATATAGGTGGGCTGACTAGTCAATTGAGCCGCTAGAGGCGTCAGCAGTGCCATACCAATTAACAAGGCGTTTTTGAGCCTAGCGGGCTGGGATGACCAGAATGCAGTAAAGTTTTTGAGCAAAGTCACTACCAGCAGTCCATTGTTAACGACAATAGTATTACGCTAGCGGTTTTCTGCCCAACAAACTGTTATTGACTAACATGTATAGGATGAAAAATACTCAAATACTAAGCTCTTAAACTTTGTTATGCTGGGGACAAATTAAATATCTGCTGCCACTCATACACCAAAAAAAGCGATAACATAACATGAAGCGATCTGAACTTTTAGTACTCCTGTGCGTCTCAACCCAAAGCCAATCCGTCCCCGCCCTAATCTATGGTTCTCGCCGTAATGCCTGTCTCTGATAGTGATCAACAGCTGATTAGCCGTGTTCTTGAGGGCGATAATACGGCCTTTCGTTATCTGTACCAGCGGTATTGTCCTCGTGTCCGTAGCTTGTTATTTCAGCTCACGAGTAAAAGTGAAGGTCTAGACGATCTGACCCAAGAAGTGTTTGTTAAAGTACATCGCAGTTTACCGGGTTTTCGTGGAGATAGTCAGTTTTCAACTTGGTTGTTTCGGGTTACTTACAACGTTTGTCAAGATGCCCGACGCAAACAAAGTCGTCGCCTTCAAGTAGTCACGCTTCCTGAGTATAATTCTTTAGAAAACCTGCCGGTATCAGATGAACGTGAAGACAATCTGACACGTCTTAATAGACAGCAACTAGTTCAAAGAGCTCTTGACTCACTCTCAGAAGAGCAACGGGAAGTCATAGTTCTTCATGACCTCCAAGAAAAGCCTCAAGATGAGGTCGCTCAAATTCTGGATGTGCCAGTAGGAACGGTTAAGTCCCGTATTTATTACGGGCGCCGTAAGCTCAAGGAGTGGTTTGAAACGCAAGGAGTTACGCTATGAATGACCATGAATTAGACTTCACCCCAGTCCTCGCTTACCTAAAATCAAATGCCCCGGTTCCACCGCTACCGCACCCTAGCTTGGAGGCACAGATCTTGCAAGCTGTGGACTTGGAATCAGAGGACGGCACGTTGATTGGCTTTTTACAGACCTATGCCCCTGAGCCTACGTCAGCGAGAGCTGATTTGGAAGGGCGAATTATGAATGCCATCACAGCTGTAGATCAAGACCAGCCCTTGATTGACTTTTTACAAATTAATGCGCCACAGCCTCGGATTGCTGCGGCAGATTTGGAACAGCGGGTCATGGAGGCAATCCAACCACCTATGAGGCGTCTTCCTTGGCAATGGTTGGTAGGTGGCTTAGCTGCTGCTTGTGCGCTGATTTTCTTTGTGCCTGGTGTGCTGCGCCACAGCACACCTACGAGCGTAGCGGTAACAGACCTCGTGATAGAGTTACCGACTACAGGTAGCGATGATTTAGCTGTCAATGCTGATACTGGACTTTATGATGTACGCTTCTAAACTTCCCTTGCTGGGATTGGTGGGTATGTTATTGCTCCCGGTGCATGGGCAGATACCGCCATCGGTTAGTCCCAAAAAAAGTTTGGAGTTGCAACTCAACTTACAGGCTGTTGGGCTGACCACTGATCAGGCTACGCAAATTAAGACTATGCAAGACCAGGATAAATCCCATATTCAGGATATTCGCGACCAGATTTTACGTGCTCAGCGTGATTTTCATCGCTCGCTTGTAGGTGAATCTGATAGTCAGGTTCGGCAACGATTCGAGCGCATGCAACAGTTACAGTATGACTTGGGACAACTGCGTACCGAAAATATT
Source organism: Gloeobacterales cyanobacterium (assembly GCA_038226175.1). GTDB lineage: Bacteria > Cyanobacteriota > Cyanobacteriia > Gloeobacterales > Anthocerotibacteraceae > JBBRQP01. Next base: position 308 of record JBBRQP010000094.1, on the reverse strand, counting down.
TTACGTATTCGCGCCTTACTCACAACCCAGCAACGACAACAATTACGGCAACAATATATGGCGAACTCGGTCAGCAGTGGTGCTTTCACCCAAGATATGCCTAGTGCATCATTTAACAAAGTAACGGTTTCCTCGTCCGTGAGTAGCTCTGGGATTCCCCTGGGAAATATTACAGCAATTTTCAAGTGAAAGAGCTATATTAATTGGACTAAATGGAGAGGGTGATGGGAAAACCATATTCAGTGGATCTGCGCCAACGGATTTTAGCTGCCTACTTCAATAAAGAAGGCTCACAACGAATAATTGCC
>JBBRQP010000093.1:0-10877 GCA_038226175.1 Gloeobacterales cyanobacterium | reverse complement strand
GTGACGATTGAAGAAGTGGAAGAGCGATTAGAGCAACGATGTCGTAGTTTATCAAAGCAGACCGAGTTGCTCAAGAGATACTTGTTCTACCACTGGTGGCCCAGAACAAAAACCTGCTAATCAAACGGAAAGAGTATAAGAGCAAAGATTTTGATCTGCTACTGGATAGATCGGGTTAAAAAAAAAGCCTTCTTTCTATTAGGGTAGAAGGAAGGCTATGACTGTCGGGGCTATTATTAGAACGTTGCAGTGAGTCCGATCTTGAAGTTTGTGGGTGGCGCCACAAAGAAGACCGAGGGGCGTTCTAGGAAATTGGCATTGAAGACATTGAATACGCCACCGTTCAAGGTTAAGCTCCCAGTCAAGGGCAGACTGAAAGTAACATCAAAGTTGGCGTAGCCACCCTCATAGAAGTTGGTGCTGCCATAACGCCGCTCGCTACTAAACCGACCCAAGAATGCCGCATTAAACCCTGGTGAAACGTAAGACAGCACAAAGTTTGTACTGTTGAAGGGAATATTACTGGCTTGGTACTGGTAGAAGTAGCCTCGTGCTACATACTGCGCTAGGCCATCGGCAGCTGGGTCGCCAATTGGTCGTGTATCAAGGATGGTATCACTGACCTGAATGCGCCAATGCTCGTCCATGCGCCAGTCAAAGGATAATTCAAAGCCCGTTGATAACGTAGCTTGGGCATTGATTGTCTGGGAGATAAAACGGGGATTAGCGCCCGTACCCAAGTCAGCAACCAACGCACCCTCAATTACCGCATTGGTTAGATCAGTACGAAAGTAAGTCGCCCGAAATAAAGCGGTAGGACTTAGCTGAATATCCAACCCAATGTCGTAGTTAACGCCCAATTCTGGTTGTAAAGCTGAGTTGGGTACACCAAGCGTAGCGCCGCTCACGAAACTGGCATAGAGCTGAGAGAGTCCCGGAGCCTTAAAGGACTGCGACCAGTTGACGCGCAGACCAAAGGGTTCTCTACCCTTTTCGCCACCAAAGTTATAGCGTGCGCCGACACCCGAAGTCGTGAATACACCAAATTGGTTATCAGCTGTCACCCGTGAGCCAAAATTGAGGATAAAAGCATCATCGAGGAAACGCAGATCTTCAGTGGCATAAAAGGCCATGCGCGAAATCTCCCGATCAAAGGCCAGAATCGGAATTATGCCTAGTTCTCCTGTTGTTGGATCTGCTGGTAGCACTGTTTTTGGACCAAAAGCAGTCTCAATCGTGATCGGAACTGAGCCGCTATTAGTAAAAGGTTGATTATTAAATGTATTCAAAACTGGCACTACCGTCCCATCAGCTGGTGTGCCGATAGCTGGACTTTGGGTTGAGCGGTTGCTCAAAAACTGAAAGCCCGCGTTGAAGACATTACCTGCATACAGAGTCGAGGTATAGCGAACCTGTGCCTCAAAGGTGCGGTTATTGAGGTACTTTTGTCCGCCCGCATCGGGGTTGAAGTCACTGGTAGTCTTGACGCTAAGCTGGGTCGTCAGGGTGCTCAGTTCACTTAGATTCCAGTCCCAAACTAAGTTGATACCAAGTTCATCTTCTGCGGCGTCGGGTCCATAACCGGTGGGGTTATAGCCCAAGGAGCTTTGGTAATTGTAGTAGCCAGCCGTGTAGACATCGGTTTTACGCTGTCCGCCTAAAGGGGTCGAACCGCAAGCTCCAGGCGTAGGATCAACACATTTATCACGGTAATTAACGAAGCCATTGAGGAAACCAAAGCTCCCCCGTCGTACGTTTTGCTGCTGGGCATAGAGGGTGATCGTGTGGTCTTTGCCCGGTTTGAACTTAGCGTAATAGAGGTCAGTGACGACTCCCGACGTACAACGCGGGCTTCTCAGTGAACCCTGCTAATGCATGGGGCATGGCCTGAGCTTTAATCACCGTGCGTCCCACGGCAATATTTTTGATATTGATGGCAGCATTTACATCTCGGTCAAGCTCTAATCCGCAGATATGACAAGAATGCCACCTATCAGCTAAAGTCTTGGGAACGTAGGCACCGCAATCAATATTGGAACAGACTTGACTGGTGCCGTATGGGTTTACCGCTATTGCGAGTTTGCCAGCATTCTCAGCTTTGCGACTCACAATGGACAGAAACTGACTCCACCCGGCATCTAGAACGGATTTAGCCATTCTGGTTTTAGCCAAACCTTTGATGTTCAAATCCTCAAAGGCGATTATGTCGTATGCACGTACTAGCTCCTGAGCTGTGTTGTAGTGGAAGTCTTGACGTTGACGGGCAACTTTTTGGTAATGCTTGGCTAGTCGCATAGTGGCTTTGTGTCTATGCTTAGAGGCTCTTTGCTTACGAGAGACAGCTTTATTTAGCTTCTTTTTATCTCGCTCTGCTTTTCTGGCAAACTGTGGAATAGGAACTACTTGACTATCACTGGTAATCAGAAAAGCCTTGAGTCCCATATCAATACCAATAGCTTTTTCTATACTCAGGTCAAGGGCTAGCTTCGGAATAGAAGCATCCTGCAAGGTGAGTGTCACATAATAACCGTCAGCAGCTTTGATGATTTGTGCTGTTTTAATCTTGAAGCCATTGGGGATAGGTCTATGTTGAATTAGTTTAACTTCTCCTATTTTGGGTAAAGTAATACGGTTACTCTGAATGCAATCTTGTTTCATCTGTGGATAAGTGAAACTCCTGTATCTGCCTTGACCCTTGAATCTCGGCTTACCTGACCTTTTACCCGATGTGTCTACCTTGAGATAACGATCAAAGGCTTTCTTTACTCGTTCAATACAATTTTGCAAAGCCTGAGAGTGAATATCTCCATATTCAGGAAATAGTTTCTTTGTAGTAGGTAAATCTTTTTTCTGCCAATAATAATCAGGATGTTCCACAATGGGGGCAATGCTACAGGAAACGATAGAACAGGAATTAACAGGACAGCGAGTAGACTCATACCAGTTAAATCGTTCAGCTAGACGATAGTTATACTGACGACGCAATAGTTCAAGCCACTCATCTATTTGAGTGATTTGAGCAGAAGTGGGGCGCAACTTATATTGGTAAGCAACTATCATGCGTCAATCATACCCTACCTCTAGTTAACTTGTGGCTCTCTCTGGTCGCGGCGGCTTATCATGCTAACGCATAGGGCGCGGGGCTTACGCCGCGCAAGCTAAAAAAATCTTGCAACTTCTCATAAATAAGGTGACCACAAAGAAGCCTGCTATAGTATCTCTACCCTACGTCACCGAGATCCATGGAAATACCCGAAGCATTTGCTGGCTCAATCTCGCCTCAGGAGGTGGTTTCAGAGGTCGCAGATGAACCAACCCTTGACTATGATTACTCCGAAAGTTTCCCGCGTATTTTGCAGCAATTAGGTATCTCTCTTTGCGTGACGACCTATCAAGCTGGGCGACTTTATGTGATCTCTAGCGATGGCGAAAATATTAGTTTGAATGGACGCAATTATTCGCGGGCTATGGGCTGTTATGTGCATCCAAAGGGAATGCTATTAGCAACGCATAATCAAGTGATTTCCTTTAGCAAGGCTTCGCACTTACGTCAGCGCTACTATCCTGATCAAGCCTATGACAGCCTCTATGTAACCCAGACTTCTTATTACACTGGTGATATTGCAGCTCATGATGTGGCGTTGATGGAAGGCAATATTATCGCTGTGAGCAGTGGGTTCAATTGCTTGGTGATGATGAGTTTGGAGCATAGCTTTGTCCCGATTTGGAAGCCAAGTTTTATCACTGCCTTGGCAGCAGAAGACCGTTGTCATCTCAATGGTGTGGCTCTGGAGCGCGGTCGACCCCGCTATGTGACGGCGTTGGGCAAAACTGATAAGGAAGGAGCTTGGCGCGATAACCGGGCGACTGGGGGCATCATCATGGATATCAATAGTAATCAGATTATTTATGAAGGCTTAGCGATGCCCCATTCACCGCGCATCTATGAGGGAGATTTGTGGGTATTATCCTCAGGTACGGGAGAACTCGGAGTTGTCAATAGTTTAGGTTTTCAGTCGATGATTTATTTACCGGGCTTTTTGCGTGGCCTAGCTTTTTATGGCTCCTATGCGTTTATTGGTTTGTCTAAAATACGCGAAAAGAAAACTTTTGGGGGGTTACCTATCGAAGATAAGGTTAGTGATTTGCGGTGCAGTATTGAGATAGTTGATATGCAAACAGGTTTACAAGTGGCCTCTTTACGGTTCCAAAAAGAGGTGGAGGAACTTTACGATGTGCAAGTGCTGCCCGATACCCGCTTACCCAAAATCATCGGTTATGACCAAGCTGAAGATATCCAAATGCTCTTTAATTTACCCCAAAAATAAAAACTCTCTATCTTGTAATTAAGATGGAGAGTTTTTACGGTTACTTCAGTTGTTTAGAAAGAGGCTTCCAAACCTATACGGAAAGTGGTTGGAGGACTAATAATCCCTGCATTAGCTGGGCTATTGCTCAAGCGCAAACCACTAGCTAAAATGCTGCGGTCATTGAAAATGTTAAACACCCCACCCGTAAACGTAATGGACTCACTTACAGGCACCCGAACCGTGAAATCCCACTGACCATAGCTAGGCGTAATGTAAGGACCAAACGTCGGACGTGGCCCGATAAAACGTCCGGTTAATCCAGCGCTGAAGCCCGGTGTAGAGTAGGTCAGCAGTAGGCCGGTTTGGCTAAAGGGGATATCAGGGGTTGCGTAGTCGTAATAGTACCCAGCATTGGTCGGGATGCCGTTAAATTGGGCAAAATCCGTCTCCAAAGTTCCAATAGGCCGTGCATCACTGAAGTTCTGAGATAAACTAACTCTCCAGGCACTATCCAGTTGCCAATCCAAGACAAACTCAAATCCAGTGGTAAGGTAGGATTGGGCATTACGGGACTGAAAGGACTGGGCTAGACACCCATTGCCTAAGGAAGGCGGAATTGGATTTCCGTCGGCATCAACTCCTAAATTGTTACAATCTTGCCCCCCAAAACCTATGCCGCCAATAGTTGGCTGGTTACCGATGAAAGCGCTGCCATCACCGAAATAATCCGTGATGTCAATGCGGTAGTAGGTTGCCCGGAAGGTGGCACTCGGGGAAAGATTAATGTCAAAACCAATATCGTAACCTTGAGCTTTCTCTGGTTGGAGAGCAGGATTGGCAACGAATTGCTGGAAGGGATTTGCTGCCGAGTTAATGACTCCGGAGACATATAAGTCCGAGATGGAGGGCTGCTTGAAGGCAGTAGCATAGTTAAATCTCAGACCAAAGGGTGCTTTGCTCGGATCATCACTCCCAAAGTTATAACGGATGCCAGCTTGGTAATTAAATGAGTTACCAAAAGCAACTGCATTGGTGTAGCGTGCACCAAGGTTGATAATCAGAGCTTTGTTGTAGAACTCTAATGCCTCTGTAGCAAAGAGTGCATTGGTAGTAGCTTCCCGATCCACGAAAAGGGGTGGCAAAGCTCCAGCTGGCAAAGTGGATTGTTGAGTAGAGCGTAAGGTACGGAATTGGTAGCCGATGTTGAGGGTATTACCGGGGTACAGTTGGGCAATATATTCTGTTGAAGCCTCAAGGATGCGATTGTTGATTAAACCTTGAGAGCCGGGGTTGGCAAAATTCAAGAATGTATTATTGTAAGCAAATTGGGTTTTGAGGGTATTTAGTTCACTGAGATTCCATTCCCAAATCGCATTGACTCGTGTGTTTGCTGAATTTGTATCTCCCGAACCACGCGCATCTCCTGCCAAAGTCCGTGTAGAGGAAGGTGACGGGCCATAGCAGTAGCTGTTAATAGGACTACTAATGACCGCTCCATTGTATTGATAGCGGTAACCGTAGGGGATACAGCCAGTCCGGTTGCCCGCAGAACCCGTTGAGCGGTTTTGCTGATCTACCGAGACGCTTATTGTGTGGTCTTTACCAGGCTTAAAGATGGCCTTGCCATAGTAGTAGTCACTGAAGAAATAAGCACCCTTAAGCGTAGTATTGACGGAGAAAGTGGTTCCGTCATAACTGGTTCCTGCCGGATAAATTCCGTTAGGAACAGCAGGCGCGCCGTTGACAAAAGTAGTGCCAGAACCCCCGAAGGTTCCCGGGGCAGTGACAGTACCGTAGTTGTATGTGTAATTGTAGTCGTTATAGGCAGATGACCGTTGATAGCCGAGATAAGCCCCAAAATAACCAGCTTCATCAGAAGCTTTGCCGTTGGTGAATTGGTAGCTGAGGTCGTACTGACTGAAGCCATAGCTACCACCTTGCACATTGATATCAATTTTGGGTGGCCCTTCGGGAATCTTAGTAATGATTTGGATAACCCCGGCAATGGCATCAGCTCCGTAGCGGACAACACCACTAGGGCCTACAGTAACTTCGATGCGTTCAATCAGCGCAACCGGCAAGGTTCCGATCGTATCGGCACGGTTGTTAGAAGCGCGGCCTTGGTTAGCACCATCAATCAAAAACAGGAAGCGTTGGCTATTCAAGCCCCGTAGATAGTTGCTGGTATCAGAAACAACCCCGCCCAAAGTATCAGCGAAGGTAAATCCTGGAATAAGTTTGAGTGCATCGGTAACAGTTCTAGCACCGAAGGCTTTAATCTGTTCTTTGGTAACGCTGTAGGTAGTCTGGGTATTTTCCCGTTCTGTAGTACGGCGGCGTTGAGCCGTCACGTTGTATTCACCTAAGAGATCAACTGGCTCATCATCAGCCGTATCAGCTACGGGCGCAGCTTTTTGGGCAACTAAGCTTGGCTTAGCCGCACTAGGATCAGACGGAGCTGTATAGCTACCAGTAAGTCCAGCTAAACTACTTGCACCGCTGTTGCTAGAAGGCAAAGAACTAGCTTGTGCAATCGTCGGCGTTTCTTCTGCTTTAACTTGTCCCACGCTGAGACCAGCCAAAACTGTCAGACACAAAAGTTTTACACCATAGCCAAATTGACTCGCAGTTTTCTTTTTGGTTCGACTAAACAAAGAATGACTCATGACTCCACACACCCTTTCTTGTAACTGGGAACACATTGAATAAGTATTAAACTGCATTACTCCCCTGTTGAAAAGTCCAATATGAACTTTTGCAAGAAAAGTTTATAAATTATGTGGTTTTGTCGTGAACTTGAGGCGTTGATAAGCCGTCAGCAGGGCTTGGTCATCCCCGACATTACCCGGAAAGAGCACAACGGGCAGGTTTGGCAAATATGGATGATCAGCGGGTGTACAGATCACCGAGCAGCCCGCTAGGATTTGACCGAGTAAGCGAGCGGTGGTCAAGTTCAGCCCCTTACTCAAGACATCATTTGAGGTGATACCGCCCTTACTGATCAAAAAACCAAGATCAGGGGGTAGATTTTGGACTATTGCCATCAATAATGCCGAAACCTCTTCCCCAAAGCTAAGCCGTGTCGCCGTATCGGCAAAGCTCAATTCTTGACGGCTCGTGAAAATAACAGGTGTTTGTCCAGCCTGATAAACTTCATACACTTGTGCCAGAGTTTCGGCTAACAAGGGAGCGGCTTGATGGGGTTGAAGCAAGCGAGCGACTGGGACTTGAATGGGGCTAACCGTTGAGTCAGTGAGTAAGCAGTTGAGCTGAGCAGTAGTTTTTTTGACATGGGAACCGATAATAATGGCACCGGGTTGCTGACTACGGATGTAGCTAGACATCGCTTCAGCAGGAGTGGGCTGCGGTGGCAGTTGGGCTAGTGCCGTAAGTAAACTGGCAGCCGAACGAAACAAAAAGCGTTTGCCTTGAGCTACAGTGATCAACACGGCTGCGGCAAATTGATCAAGGTCAGCCTGGGTTTCGGCATCAACAACTACACATTGATTATTAACTAACTGTAATAAAGTCTCTTGACAGCCCGCCCGGATATCAGCCAAAAGTAAGCGTTTGACTTGCTGAGCGGCAATACGCCCCTGGGTTTTTTCGGCAACATAATCAGGTAAATAGCTATGGTGATAGCCAAAAACTGAATCTTGTGCAAATTCGGTTTGGTGGACGGGGGTAGGCACACCATTGACGACCAAATAATGAATGCTGTCACGGGTAAAACGTCCCCCCTCAAAAAAAGCTGGTACCAGAAAATGGGCATCAAAGTTTCCGAGTTCCGCGCTAATAACATCGGTTTCGATGGGATAGTGACCGCGTAGCGTCGAATCAGAGCGACTCACGACCAAAAATTCGGTGATATTTTCTAGACTAAGGGCGATTTTGAGATGACAACAGACTTGACGGGTGATGTGTGCAGCCTGCTCAGGGGGTAAGGCGCGGGTATTGGTGAGGATAAATAATAGGGGTGAGGTGTCTTGTAAAGCCAGTCGTAGGGTTGCGATATCCCAACGCAGGAGTAGCAGACAGCCATGCACCGTTTGGGAACCGGTAGGGTCGTCGTCAAGGACTAAAATTTTCACACGAAAAACCTAACAGCGGCTCTTTTTGAGCTTAGCGCAGGTTTTGCCAGCAAATCATGAAAAGCTGCCCCAAAACCTCATCGAGCAGCAACGCTCTTTTCTGAAAGCACTACTTTTGCCAAGACCGCCCTAGTTCTCGTTGATGGGTCTTATTCTGATGGCAAGCTGACTTGATAGAGCTGTTGGTCTTGATTGAGGATAACTGTTGGGGTATTAGCGGTGCGCACACACCACCAACCCACCACAATTAAGCCAGACTCAGGGACTTGGGCGCGGCTGACTAGGATCACCTTTTGTGGAGCATCGGCTGTCATAAATTGTCCGTTTGTCAAAGCTAAGGTTTGAGCGGTTTGGGCTTGGGCACTGAGCATCAAGCGGTTGAGCAAACCCTGGAGTTGCGTCTGAGCTAGGGTATATTCGCGCATTGAGGCGAGGTCTTGTTGACTAAGGTGTTGGGCAGTTTGACGACTGAGGATCACCCAGCGATTGACCCGTTGGGCTAGCCCATTGAGCTGAATCCAGTTATTGGGCGTATCTGGCACGACATAGACCACACCGCTATTAGCAAGTTGTTGACTGCCTTGAGGTGTAGTGAGGCTGATTTGACCACTGAGCGGACGCGCCCAGAGCGGTAGAGGCAGTAATAAGAGGCTCAGAAAAATAAGATATTTCACCGTTGTTTTTTGTAATAACTTCAAGGCCATCCTAGCCCTCCCAGTGGATCATGTCATCGGCAAGATACTGCTGTAAGGAAATCAGGGAATCATGCATTAAACTGGAAATAGAACCAGAGTAAAGGACTCTACAGACGATGTCGCTCATACTCCAAGCCCTTGCCAATTTTTTGAACCTTTACTACTTCATCATCATCCTGCGGGTTCTGCTTTCCTGGTTTCCCAACATCGAGTGGTTTTCTCAGCCCTGGGCGACAATTAGCCAACTCACTGACCCTTATTTGGATCTGTTTCGTCGCTTCATTCCGCCCTTAGGTGGCTTTGATTTCTCGTCCATTGTGGCGATTATTTTGCTACAACTGGTGCAGAGTGGCTTAAGTAGCTTTGCGAGCATTGGGTGAAGCAGCGCTTAGTCTCACTTTTGCCTAGTTTGACAGAAGTCTTGTATCTGTTAGGTTTGGGTGATCAGGTGGTGGGCATCACCCATGAATGTGATTATCCAAGCGGTGTCGAGGCCAAGACCGTCGTGACTACAAGTGCCTTAGCTCATGGCTTGACCAGTCTACAAATCGAAGAGCAGGTTTTGGCACAAACCCAGCAACAGCAGGCTCTCTATGGCTTAAATATCCCTGCTTTACAAGCCTTGCAGCCAGATATTATTTTTACTCAAAGTCTCTGTGATGTGTGTGCGGTGTCCGAACCGCTAGTACAAGCCGTTGCTCAGCAATTGAGGCCCGTGCCCAAAGTCGTCACCTGTGGGCCAACTAATTTAGCCGAGATTTTGGCGAGCATCACGTTGATAGGTGATGCTACTGGTCGTCAAGCCGAAGCCGAGGCGTTTTTGACCCAAGCTAGGCAACGGTTAGCTGAGATCCAAAACCAAATAGGCACGCGCTCTCAGCCCCGGATTTTTTGTTTGGAATGGCTTGAGCCTCTCTATGCTGGCGGTCACTGGGTACCAGAGATGGTGACATTTGCCGGAGGTACCGCTTGGAATGTGGGCGGTGAACCTTCACGGCGGGTAACTTGGCAAGAGCTAGTTACTTTTGCACCAGAAGTCTTGGTGATTTTGCCCTGCGGGTTTGGTATCGAGCGTGCGCTTGCTGAAATGTCGTTACTGACAGCGCATCCGCTTTGGTCAACTTTACCCGCTGTCCAGCAACAACGGGTCTATGTAGCAGATGGTAATAGTTACTTTAGCCGCCCTGGGCCACGGGTGATCGAGGGTATTGCTGTACTTGCCGAAATTCTGCATCCTGATGTATTTGCGGGGCTAGCACCTGCCGATTCTTATGTCCACTACACGCATGATCGTGTGGCACAATTGTCCTGATTTATAAAGGAGCAAAAGGGACAAGGGTTTTTAAGAGTTTGCGTAACCGTAGCAACGTGATCAGTTGTTTGAGTGCCGGACTAACCTCTTCGTTAGTGGGTGTTTGTAGTTGCTCTTGTAACTGGGCATATTCGCCTAGGGTCAAGCGTTGATTGTTGAGAGGAGAACGGGCATAGGTGAGTTCTTCCAAGCGCGCCACTTCTTCGGGTAGAGCCATTGTTTCGGCCCGTACAGGACTATTGAGTGTCAGTAATGACAGGAAAATGCACCAATTTTTCATGAATTCAGTGTAACTTTTACCAATTATTTTACAACCCAACTTTTTGCACGTTACACTAGGCCATACGTCATAGTTACAGCAATTTTCAAGTGAAAGAGCTATATTAATTGGACTAAATGGAGAGGGTGATGGGAAAACCATATTCAGTGGATCTGCGCCAACGGATTTTAGCTGCCTACTTCAATAAAG
>JBBRQP010000092.1:0-11042 GCA_038226175.1 Gloeobacterales cyanobacterium | reverse complement strand
TAGACACAAAGCCACTATGCGACTAGCCAAGCATTACCAAAAAGTTGCCCGTCAACGTCAAGACTTCCACTACAACATAGATCAGGAGCTAGTACGTGAACACGACATAAACGCTTACGAGGCTTTGAACGTCAAAGGTTTGGCTAAAACCAGAATGAGTAAGTCTATTCTGGATGCCGGATGGAGTCAGTTTCTGTCTATTGTGAGTCGCAAAGCTGAGAATGCTGGCAAACTTGCAATAGCCGTAAACCCATACGGCACAAGTCAAATCTGTTCCAATATTGATTGCGGTGCCTACGTTCCGAAGACGCTAGCTGATAGGTGGCATTCTTGCCCTGACTGCGGCCTAGAGCTTGACCGAGATGTGAACGCTGCCATCAATATCAAGAACATTGCCGTGGGACGCACGGTGATTAAAGCTCAGGTAACGCCCTATGCAATAGCAGGGTTCACTGGGAAGCCCGCGTTGTATGCGTAAGCAACCCTACGGGAAGCAAGCTACAACGTCGGGAGTCGTCACAACAGGTTAACTAACATCAAACTCGCTATAAATAAAACATTGACAAATAACGTATTGAGAACAGCCCCAGCTAGCGTCCAACGCTCAAGGGAGTTTACCCGTAAAGCCCAAAGGCCAATTGCAAGCAACAAACCACTGATGGCTACGGCCCAAGTAATTCCTGAGAGAGTCAAAATCTGTGCCATCACACCATCAACTACCGCTTGCATCGTCGGAGCTTGCTCGTCTTGCATCAACCGTACCCACCAAGGCGTCAAGTGGGTTGCCCAGATATAGACATCGGTCAAGGCTGTACCAATAAAAGAACCAACATAAAAATAGCTCCCAACCCGCCACTGTTTCCATGCCCAAACAGCTATCGGCAAACCCAGAGCTTCCACAGGAATATGCCAAAGCGGCTCAGTGCGTAACCAGCCCCAATACAAAGACCCACACAACCAGCTCAAACTAAAACCAAAAAGCAAGTTACCCCAAAGCTGTGTCGTCGGCTCCTGCCGCTGCCGTAGATAGTAGGCTAAACCCACCCAAAAGGCCGTCATGGCTAGACTCAGCCACGGGAAAGCTCGAACCAACGGTGCCTGAAAAAATACTGGAATACTCACCAAAAAAGCTGCACTCCAAAACCCAAGGGTTGGAAGCGAAACAGAACTGCGGCGAGAAATTAAGGTGGAAAACAAGACACTACTCAAGCTAACTTCGTAAATGTTAACATACCTTAATATCAGTGATTCACTTTTCTCATAAATTAGCTTGTCATTTCATGTAAATTTTCTAGAGATTCTGGTTTTTTGATCTGCTGATATGATGACCAAATCTAAGGTCAAGGCTTAGCCCGTGGTACGATTCTCGCTAACCCGATTTTGTAGTGAATAATGCTGAAGTGTCTGGTGGGTGGTGGGGGACAGAGTTATGAGTAATGCTGAAGTGTCCGGTGGGTGGTGGGGACTTAATGGCTATCAATGGACAGTTTTAACTGCTGCTTGGTTGGGCTGGGGTTTTGATATTTTTGATGCGTTGTTATTTAACTATGTTGCGCCCAACTGTGTGCCTACCCTACTCGGTCTAACTATTGGTTCCCCGCAAGCTAAAGCTGCAGTCTTCTTTTGGACAGGGTTACTCACGGCAATTTTGCTGATTGGCTGGGCGGTTGGGGGTATTATTTTTGGACAATTAGCTGACCGAATTGGACGGACAAAAACACTTTTGCTGACTATGGCTCTTTACGCTTTGGGTACGAGTAGTTGCGCCTTTGCACCAAATATTGGGGTTTTGGTGTTGTGTCGGATCGTGGCCAGTCTTGGGATTGGCGGTGAATGGGCAGCGGGTGCCGCGATGGTCGCCGAAGTTGTGCCCGAAAAACGGCGCGTCGAAGCAGGCGCGCTTCTTTATACGTCTTCGCCTTTTGGCTTATTTTTGGCAACATTTTTAAATTATCAGATTGCTGGGGTTTGGTTTAAGGACAGTCCCGAAATCTCCTGGCGGTATGTGTTTTTGTGCGGGTTGATCCCGGCAGCGGTCGCTTTTTTGGTACGTTTTTTTGTGAAAGAACCAGAACGCTGGCAAGCTAATGCGGCTAATGCGGCACCACCCAAACTCAGTGAGCTGTTTGATGCGGTGCATCGACCTTTGACAATTAGCGGATTTTTGATGTCATTTATTGCTCTGCTGACTTGGTGGAGTTCTAATGCTTTTATTCCGGTGGTGGCGAATGGTTTAGCCCAAGTGACCGCCCAAGCCCAAGGACTTGATCCGAAAGTACTCGGTGAAAGCTGGAAGTCGTTGGCGACCAATTGTTTTAATCTAGGTGGTCTGATTGGGTGTTTGTTGACAATTCCTGCCTCACGTATTCTCGGTCGTAAGCCCATGTTTGGTATTTATTTTGGGCTATCTGCGGTGGCGATGCTGGCTACCTTTGGCTTAGATTTACCCGCCGAGACGCGGTTATATCTCTATTTCCCAATTGGTTTAACGGTGTTTGGTGTCTTTGGCAGTTTTACCTATTATTTACCGGAGCTATTTCCCACACGCTTACGGGCAACAGGAGCGGGATTTTGTTATAACACGGGACGGATTGTTGCGGCGGCAGGGCCTTTTTTGGTCGGGACAATTGCCTCGCAAGGTGCTAATGCCTTGCAATCAGCGATCACCGCTTTATTTTGGACGGGATTTGTACCGCTTTTGGGATTGGTCTGCTTGCCTTTGGTGATTGAAACTAAAGATAGAGTGTTGAGTGATTGAAATATCGATCCGCTACATAGCTTTTACTAGTGCCTTTGCCGAAAAGATGTTTGGTGGATAGTTATGCGTTAGCAGTAGGATTATGGTCAGACTTTATATGTATTAGGCTAAGTTTTCAGCCCAAACTTTGTCTAATGTAAGACTTCTGTGTTAAATTCACTCCATTGAGAATGGCTAACAACCCTAATGAATGCTGATTTCTTGGATGCCCACGAGCGACATTGGCTAGATGCCGAATTACTCTTTGACAAGGATAGGCTTGCGAATGCGGATCATCTTTATGGACTCTCAGCCGAATGTGGTTTGAAGAGCTTAATGAAAATCTTTGGGATGCCTACTCAAAATGATGGAAATCCATCAGAACAAAAAAACAAGGTACACGCAGATAAAGTTTGGGAGCGTTATCAGACTTATGCAAAAGGACATCCAGGGTCAAGGTATTCCTTAGTTCCCCAGGGAAATCCTTTTAAGGACTGGCACATTTCCCAACGGTATACAAACTGCAGTAGTTTTAATAAGTCGTTAGTTGATCCACACCGTAAAGGAGTTAAATCAGTACGATCCTTGATCATGAAGGCAAGAAAGGAAGGATTGGTATGACACCACACAACAATCCAACATTTGATGACATTTTACCATTGCTCACGGATATTTTTGAGAACCATAGAGAATCGTTAAAAGAACTAGGAAAAATTCTGATCAACCGTGATCTAAATGGACGGGTACGCTTGATCTTGGATGAAAAACATGAAAATAGCCAAATTGGTATAACCTTAGCCAATGAAATCGCCAACAAGCTTAATCCACATACATTTCCTGCTGAACATATTTTGCTTTTTGAGCAGGACTTTGAGGAAGTACTTAAGAATGAAGTCAAGTTTGCCTTGGAAGGATTTATTGATATTTTCGTTGTTGACAGATTAGCCACAGAGTCAAACTGGTCTACGATTAAACCACTTTCAGATACTTGTCCAAGAGTTGTTTTTTACTCGATAAAAGGTGGTGTTGGTCGTTCCACAGCCTTAGCAGTAGTAGCTTGGGCTATGGCAGAACAAGGTAAAAAAGTACTTGTGCTTGATCTGGATCTTGAGTCTCCTGGTTTATCTTCTGTATTATTATCTGAAGATCGTCGTCCAAAATATGGTGTTACTGACTGGCTTGTAGAAGACTTAGTGGGTAACGGTAACACTACATTTCAAGACATGGTTGCCTCTAGTAATTTATCTCAAAAGGGGGATATCCGGGTTGTACCAGCGCACGGTGCCGATCCGGGTGAATACATTGCAAAATTAGGGCGTGTATGGATGCCAAAAATAGATGCTGATGGTAACAGAAAAAATTGGTATTAGCGTCTAGCGTACTTGATCGAAGCCTTGGAGACACGTTGGCAACCAAACATTACCCTTATCGATAGCCGTGCTGGAATTGATGAGATCGCCTCATCTATTGTTACTGATCTTGGGGCTTCACTGGTTTTATTATTTGCTGTTAACGGCACTCAGACTTGGAGTGGCTATCGCGTTCTTTTTCAGCATTGGCGCAAGACCGGATCAGTTAACGATATTCGTAATCAATTACAAATTGTTGCTGCTATGATTCCAGAAGTGAATTCCAGCGATTACTCAGCTTCTTTACGTGAAAATGCGTGGAGTCTTTTTACTGAAGAAGTCTATGATGAAATCAAACCACCAACAAATGATGCTGAAGATGAGTTATCAACCATAGAAGAACCGTGGAATTTTGATTTAACAAATGAAGAAGCTCCTCATTATCCACTTCCAGTGCGCTGGAATCGCGGTTTTGCAGCACTTGAAAACTTTTACGATAAAATGGAACTTGATCAACAACTAATAACTACTATTTTTGGTGGTTTGATCAAGGGAGTAAATAATGTGTTCCCAACAGGATATCCAAAATGAACGCAAATGATATTCGTCGTGCCATTGTTGATGCATTACCATTAGAAACATCTCTGAGTGGAGCCACGCCAAAACTAAAAGAGATTTATCTTCCTAGTGCTCATGTTAAAGCACTTGCTTTAGAAACAAGTTTAGTAATAGGCGCGCGTGGTGTTGGTAAGAGTTTTTGGTGTGCAGCTCTTCAAGATGAAACCATCCGTAAGGCGTTAGCAAATTCTGTAAAGGATTTACCTAGTCTTTCCTTAGTTGGTGCTGGCTATGGGGAGAAGTCAAATATTCAATTATTTCCTGATATGACAACTTTTCAGTCCTTAGTCGAAAATAAACACGAGCCTTTATATGTTTGGCGAGCAGTCACAGCTCGATGGCTTAGTAAGTTAATGGAGGACGAGCATATCCCCTTAGATACTTGGGAAAGCACTCTAACCTGGGTCAAGAGTGATCCTGAACGCTTTGCAAAAATTATGGAAAAAGCCAACTCTTTGTTGAGGGGCAAGGATGAACATGCCTTACTTTTGTTTGATGCTTTAGATCGAGCTAGCATGGATTGGCGTGAAATGGATAATATAGTGCGCGACTTATTGCGTTTCGTGCTCTACCTCAAACCATTTGATCATATTCATGCAAAAGTTTTTTTGCGTGAAGATCAATATGAGGGACGTAAGATCAAAAATTTTCCTGATGCCTCAAAAATTTTGGCAACATCTGTCAAGTTAACTTGGGGAAGTATAGATTTGCATGGTTTGCTGTGGCAGTATTTGATCAATGGAGCCGATGACAGTCTTCGCAAAATATTTCAAGATACCTCAGAGTTTATGGTCACTTCAGATGAGGAGGGAGTATTCAAACTTCCAGATGAAATGCGCCGTGATGAAAAGATTCAGCGAAAAGTTTTCGGCGGATTAGCTGGGGAGTTTATGGGAAAGGAAGCAAGACGCGGTAAAACTTACACTTGGGTGGTAAACCATCTAGCTGATGGAAAGAGACTCGTATCTCCACGTTCTTTTATAGCTGCTATTCGTGAAGCTGCGGAAGACAGCCGTCGTTTTACAGAGCATGAATTTCCTTTACACTATGACAGTATTAAAAGGGGAGTGCAGAAAGCATCTAAAATTCGGATCGATGAACTTAGAGAAGACTACCCTTGGATTGATTATCTAATGTCTCCACTGGAAAGCTTAACAGTACCATGTGAATTTTCAGTAATTGAAAGGCGTTGGAATGATGATGATAGGGCACTCGATAAAAGTAAGTACACTGAGAATCGTTTACCTCCCGAACATCTTGAAAATGGTCCTGAGGGCGTGAGAGGAGACCTTGAATCATTAGGTATTTTCGAGCACATGAAAGATGGTCGAGTGAATATGCCAGATTTATATCGTGTTGGATTTCAGCTTGGACGTAAAGGTGGTGTTAAGCCAGTACCTAAGACGACATAGCGTTACTTCACCCTAGGCAATAGCTGGCTACTTGTGGTTAAAGTGTATCGGGATCAATGCCAAGGGAGCGCAGGTGCTCTGCTAAGCGGCTACTCTTAGCTTCAGCGGATGTAGCGCGTTGTTGTTCGCGCTCCGCCCGTTGCTTTTCATACTCCGCCCGTTCTAGCCCCGTCGGCAAAAGTTCACCGCGCTCGTTACACCATCGCAACCAAGTTTCCGTATGTTCCTCAAATTTTCCTTCCCATAACTTGACGCCTAAATTCACCCGCTCTAGCCAACCATCATTGCGTTCTTGATATGCACCCACATGCAACTCATATACTTTCAGCGGTGAGGAACTCAGTAAACGTAGCGGATCGAACACCACATAATAAGCGATACCAAGACGAGCATAATCAGACAATTTACTGCCTAGCTCGTTGCCTTCACGGTTGGAGACAATTTCGATGACCAAATCAGGAACTTTACCAAACTCCCATACAAAATAAGAACGATTGGCTTTGCGTCGAAAATCTAGTGTCAAGGTAATATCCAAAGCCAAGAGTACGTCAGGAACCAAGGGTGGTTGATGTAGACCATAAAAAATTCCTACGTTGGCGGCAGCAAATAAAGCAGGCAGTTCTCCGACCTGGGTTGCCGTAAAAAGTACCTCGGTTAATAGGCGTTGTTGCTTCTCAGAAAAAATATTGTTCACAGGAGTACCATCCTCGATGGCAATCTCAGAAATATCGGGCAAGACCTCAAGTACGGTATTTTCCGGCATGATGGCCTCCTAAAGGGCTGTTCTTAAGGTAGCGCATGAATGCCTGCGATTGAAGTTCAGCAGACAAAACCTTTCCTTTGTTCTGGGAAAAAAGTGGATAGCAGTTGCTTGAAAAGCTGGTCATGGTCAATCGGCATGATGTAATTGTGCCTCTGCTTCAAAACTATCCGTTTGTGGGTGTTACTTCACAAACATCTCAATATCATCTAAAGCATCTTGTACTCTGCCTCTAATCTGTGGGTCATTCTGCAAACTTTTGAGTAATGGGATGACTTTCTGAGTATCTAACTTGCCATGAATATGGACTAGATGGCCTAGACAAGTCACAGCTAAACTACGAATTTCTTGGTTTTTGGAGTTTTCAACAAATTTTATACACAGATTTTGAACTAAGTTCCAGTCTGAATCATAGTAAGTTAACCCTAATAATGCGGCACAGATGCTAGTTGGCTCGCAGATAGCAAATGCAGCTTCTGCATCTAACCGGGAAACTGGTGTTACTGGTTCATATTTCATAATTGATCCTCTTTATTTTCAAATATTAACTACAAGTCCTTATAAATTCGTTCCTCATGAATACGAAATAGCCGTTTTTTGGCCTGTGGATAGTCTACTTTTTCGTAGGGACGACGCTCACCGCCCACAAGATAGACCAAATCCTCTGTGCCAGAATTTTTTAGCGTGTGGGGTAAGGAAGGTGCCGTGAAACCCATAAAATCCCCCGCACCTACCTCATATTCCGTATCACCAATCCGCGCCATACCTTGACCAGAGAGAATATAAATGAACTCTTCTTCCTCATAATGTAAGTGAAACTCCGTCGTCTCATCACCGGGAGCCACCCGCACCAAATGTATACCCAAGCGCTGCATTCCCAAAATATCCCCGAGAGATTTTGTCTGGCGGATAGCCCTAGGATTGAGCGGATGTACCCGTTGAGTTTCCGTGAGCTGTTTGATGGTGGCTGCGGTTAATAGGTGCGGTGTTTCATTCATGAGAGTAGTTACCAGTGCATATAGGGTAAGTTTGTTGCGGTGAGCCTAATATTTTCTGTTTGTGCCACGAGTTGTCCACAAGCATCCCAGACACCCGTTACAAACATTTGGCGCGCACCTTCGTTCATAAATAGTGGTGCTGTAAAGTCTTTGGTTTTAACTTGTAAATCAGTCAAATCTATTGTGATAGATGCCGCCGGGTCTTGAGTGAGTAGCTGTTGTAATACCTGTACGGTTTCTTCGTTAGCCGTCACACAAGGCAAGCCCATTGCCACACAATTGCCAAAAAATATTTCCGCAAAACTCTCGCCGATAATTGCTTTAATGCCCCATTTGGCTAGAGCTTGGGGTGCATGTTCACGACTAGAACCACAGCCAAAATTGCGGTTAACTACCAAAATAGTTGCGCCCTGATAATCGGCTTGATCAAAAGGATGTCCGCCACTCGTCCGGTCATCAGCAAAAACCGAAGCACCCAAGCCATCAAAAGTTACACAGCGCAAAAAGCGAGCTGGAATAATCCGGTCTGTATCGATATCATTACCGACTAGGGGTACACCTTGCCCAGTAATGTCAGTAACGCAGCTTTGGTCAGCGGTTAGAGTGGGGTTCATAGGACAAAAAAGAGAGAGCTTTATTATACTGTTTTGAGTTGATGGATTCAGCCAAACGCTAGCTAAAATCAGAAACCAACAGACGTGGCAAATGAGGCACTATTCATATTGAGTACAATAGAGAAAGCTACTTCGCATCGCTGGTATAGCGCGGGAGTCCGTCAGGCATGACAACAGGCGCATTGGTAAAAGGTCAATCTTCCAAAACTCAATCTGAACGCTTACATGAAATTTTGGCGCAACATCGGCAAGAACGGCATCTCATTTTGCTCCAAGACTTTCCTGACCCAGATGCCCTCTCAGCCGCTTGGGCTTGGCGATTGATCTGCCAAACCTTTGAAATCACCGTAGATATTGTCTATGCCGGAGTTTTGAGTCACCAAGAAAATGTAACCCTCGTTAAACTTACCAATTTGCCCCTCCAACGTTGGCAAAAAGTCCAGGGTCAACTAGAAAACTATCAGGGTGCCGTCTTACTAGATAACCAAGGCACTACCACCCAGAGCCTAGAAACCGTTCTTCAGGCCAAAATCCCGCTGATTGCCGTAGTTGATCACCATCAACTGCAAGAAAATTTGAGCGCAGAATTCATGGATATTCGTCCCCAACAAGGGGCAACCGCCACCATGATCTGTCAATATTTGCAATCAGGACTATTTTTGCATCTCACGACTCAAAGCGCCGAACATGTCAAAGTGGCAACAGCTTTGATGCATGGCTTGCGTTCAGAAACTATCAATCTACTCACGGCGAGTGAAGATGATTTTGCAGCGGCGGCCTATCTCAGTCGGTTTTATGATGCCAAGTTACTCCAAGCGATTTTGCAAAGTTCTCGCTCCCGTCAAGTGATGGAAGTGATCGAACGGGCGCTCGCCAATCGAGAGATTTTACACGGGTTTTCGGTGGCAGGGGTGGAATATCTCCATTACAGTGACCGTGATGCTATCCCCCAAGCTGCTGATTTTTTACTTACCGAAGAAAATATTCATACCGCGATTGTCTTTGGTATTTTGACCAGTGAAGATGAACGTGAAGTCTTGACCGGCTCTTTGCGAACCAACAAAATCACTTTAGACCCCGATGAATTTCTCAAAGCGACGCTCGGGCGTGACCCCCAAGGACGCTATTTCGGTGGCGGACGACAACGCGCTGGTGGTTTTGAGATCCCAATTGGCTTTCTGACCGGATTCATCGATGATACCGACTACAGCCACCTCAAATGGCAAGCCTATGCCCTCCAAATTAAACAAAAATTAGCCCGTCTCATCGACCCGGATAATTGAAAGCTCCTATGCTCCAAGTGTGCAAAACCAAGGCACTCTGGATGAAAGCAATGCTTTTAGGATCAAAATAATGCTTTTTCTCTTCGCTACATACCCAGCTTAAGGATTTAGCCCTCAATCAGGGCAAGCGCGCTATGGCTCCCAAGAGTTTTTCAGGTCTTGGCAATCTCCTGAGCAAACCCCTATACTTCAAACTGCTGATCACAAGAGTTTTTAATCTTGCTATGACCTTCGAGCACCGTCGTATCGCCCTACGAGTTCAATATTGGGGGACTCATTTTTCTGGTTTCCAACGTCAGCTCAAACAGTGCACCGTCCAAGGAGCATTGGAGCAGGCACTCGAACGTATTTGCGGTCATCCTGTGATAACTTACGGTGCTGGCCGCACTGATACCGGGGTTCATGCTAGTGGGCAAGTAGTTCATTTTGATACCAATAGTCCGATTCCAATCGAGAAATGGCCTCTAATTATCAATAAAAAGCTACCCACTACCCTAATAGTTCAACAAGCGTGCTGCGTAGTGCCGCCTTGGCATGCTCGTTTTAGTGCAACCTGGCGAGAATATATTTACACGATTTATAATTCCCAATTGCCCGATCTGGCATGGCACGAGCGTAGTTGGTTTTACTACAAAGCCCCCTTAGATGAAACTCTCATGGCGCAGGCTCTTGGGTCACTCTTGGGCAATCATGACCTCTTTGCCTTGCAGCTGGCTGGCAGTAGTCGCCCCCACAGCAAAGTGCAAATCCAGCAAGTCGGCTGTCACCGTGAAGGGGCGATTGTCTACATTCGTGTCCGTGCGCTGAGTTTTCTCTACGGTATGATGCGCTTGCTTACGGCTTTGGTGGTGGCGGTAGGTGCAGGTGAAATAAGCGTGACTGAGTTCATCCGCATCTGGCAGATGAAAGACCGCGAAAAAGTTCACTTACTGGCACCTCCTGGTGGTCTGAGCTTGGTCGATGTGGGCTATGCACCGAAGTTATTTGAATAGACCTCTTACACGAATCATGCTAGAGCAGGAAGGGTCAGCTCAAAGTTATAGAGCTTAGCCATCAGAGGCAAACCGAAGCGACGACGATTGCGATAGGAACTAGCCAGCATCCGGACTGTTTGAAAAATACAATGACTAATACACTTTCCGCTTATAGAATAAGGTATGGTAAAGAACCTCAGTCTTGTGAACCACCTGAGTGTGGAAGAATTAGAAAAGCGCTACCGCCAAGCAACGGACGGGGTGGAACGCACCCACCTGCAAATTATTTGGTTACTC
>JBBRQP010000091.1:0-11099 GCA_038226175.1 Gloeobacterales cyanobacterium | reverse complement strand
GAGTAACCAAATAATTTGCAGGTGGGTGCGTTCCACCCCGTCCGTTGCTTGGCGGTAGCGCTTTTCTAATTCTTCCACACTCAGGTGGTTCACAAGACTAAGGTTCTTTACCACACCTTATTCTATAAGCGGAAAGTGTATCATTTATCCTTTCTCATGACACTTCAAAATCGTGTTGACCCTTGGGGGCGGCTTAAAGCTGTTCCCAGCCGCGGAACATTGATGGGAAACCGTGGCGTTCTTCATAATGAACATCGCCAGATTATTAAGTCTTGGGTTTCTAAAGCTTGGGTGACTTGTTTGCTTGAATTTAAGGGAATTAAGCGACCAGTATTTGCAAAAAATAGTTACTCGGAGTTATTTTTTTTAGATGAAGTTACAGCTTTTGCCGCTGGAGATCGACCTTGCGCGTACTGCCGCAGAGCTAGATATGATGAGTTTAAGAGTGCTTGGCTACAAGCTAACCGCCCTGATGCTTCAGTTCGTGGCACAAAAATTGGAGAAATTGATAATGTTCTCCATAGTGCTCGTGCGCATTCCAATGGTGGGAAAATAGTATTCAAAGCTCCTCTGGATAAAGTTCCTTCCGGTACATTATTTGAATATGAAAATGCAGCATATCTCATATGGAATGGAACTATATACACTTGGTCATTTAATGGATACACTCCCGCCTCACTCACTTTAGGTAATCAGCAAGTAAACGTTCTTACACCAGCATCAATTGTAAAAATGTATGCGAAAGGATTTATTCCTACTGTACATCCTTCATTGAATACTTAGTTTCTTCATGATAGATTTGCTCCACAACATACACACAAATTGATATTCTGTGACTTAATAATGAATGCTCTAAACATGAGGTAATGGTGGAATTACGACTCTATGTAGGTCATCCCAAATATTGTTTCGGTGAGCCAGTCGCGGAAAGAGCTATTGTCTTGGAACTGTTTGAAGAGTTGGGCGTCATCTTTGAACATGGCAGTAATGACTCGCTTCAAGGCTTTGTCATGCTCAATGCGAGCGTTTTGGGAATCTGAGTTTTTCTTTGCATTTTGGTAGGCTATGTCGGCGGATACTCTGGGCGGAATGACTTCCAGAATGCGCTTTTCTACTGCTTTTGCATCTTGGAACAGTCCGCCATAGATGTCATTAAACTGCTTGACGATATTGGAAAGTTTATCCAGTTCTGGTTCTAGCTTGCGGCCTCCCCCGGATGTGGGTATAGGTTCTATCTCTGCATTAGCGTCCGGCAGGGTAATGGCTAATGTTGCTTTCTTCTCGGCGCGGTAGCTGTCCATGTCAATAGCATTAAGAATGCCCTTGGCAAGGTCTTCCTCAATTGGGGCAGGCAACTTGGGGATGAGGAAATTTAGAAAGGTGGAAAGCTTTTCCCACTCTGGTACACCATAGGGAAGAATTGTGGCTAGGAAGTCATAGGTGCGGGTGAATGCCTTGGCTTTGCCCTTGAAATCTACTTGCCCGTCTTCATCAAGGTCACGGATATACACAGCCGCACAGGTATCGAGTATGGGGTCAAGTTGGTCGCGGTCTGCGCCATCTAGGTAGCGTTCTACCAAGGTTTCAACTTGGTAGGTGGAATAGACTTGGTGCTGGTCTAGCTCACCCTTGAGGGTGTGGAGCTTGTTTGGGTCTGTCTCCCGGCTAAGGATTGTGGTGCGGTAGTAGTCAGCGAAGGAATTTTCGATGGTTTCGCTATCGTTCTGAAAATCGAGAACGAAGGTGTCATACTTCTGGGGGTGTGCCCGATTCAAGCGGGATAGCGTTTGTACCGCTTTAATACCGGAGAGCATTTTGTCTATATACATCGTGTGCAGTAGGGGCTCGTCATAGCCTGTTTGGAATTTGTCAGCGCAGATGAGAAAGCGGTAGGGGTCTTCCTGAATCTGTTTGGCGATATCGTTGCTGGGAAATTCATTTAGCTTCGCTTCACTGACTTTTTCGCCTTGGTATTCTGGTTCGCCGGAGAAGGCGACGATAGCCTTGTAGGGACTTTTAATTGCGGTGAGGTAATCGCGGAAAGCGTAGAAGTACTGGATCGCCCGCTGAATGCTACCCGTCACCACCATTGCCCTGGCTTTACCTCCTATTTTGTTATAGCTAATGACCTGTTCCATGAAATGGTTCACCATAATCTCGGTCTTGTTGCGAATAGCCTGATTGTGGTTTTCTACGTAGGCTTTTAGTTTCTTACGCGCTTTCTTTACGTCAAATTCGGGGTCGCCATCTACGGTTTTAGCCAGACGGTAGTAGCTTGCCACCGGGGTATAGCTTTTGAGAACGTCGAGGATGAAGCGTTCTTGGATAGCCTGTTTCATGGTGTAGCTATGGAAGGGGCGAAACTTCTTCTCATCACCGACCATGTAGGGGGTTCCAAAAATCTCCAGGGTCTTGTTCTTAGGTGGGGCAGTGAAGGCGAAGTAGCTGGCGTTGGTGAGTAGTTTCCGCGATTCCATGATGCGGTTGATCTTATCTTCGGTCGTCTCTTCCTCCTGCTCAGCACCGTCTTCACTGAGCGCCATACTCATGGCAGCGGTGGCGCCTCCGCCTTGGCTAGAGTGTGCCTCATCAATAATGATGGCGAACTTCTTGCCTCGATGTTCTTCGCCGATTTTCTTGAGTACTTCTGGAAATGTTTGCACTGTGCAGATGATGAGCTTCTTACCGTCCCGGAGATAACGGGCGAGTTGTTCTGTCTTAGACGTGCCCGTACTTTCCTTGACGGCACCAATGATGCTACCTACTTGCGCGAAGCTCTTAATGGTCTCGCGGATTTGCTGGTCTAGAAGCCGACGGTCGGTGATAACGATGATGGAATCAAAGACATCTGCACCCTCCTTGTGTAAACCAATAAGCTGGTGGGCAAGCCAGGCAATAGAGTTTGATTTGCCGCTACCTGCGGAGTGTTGGATAAGATACCGCTGACCCACACCATAGGCTAGTGCATCGGCGAGAAGTTGACGCACTACATCAAGTTGGTGGTAGCGGGGGAATATTTGTACCGGCTTTTTCTTCCCTGTTTTAGGGTTTTCTTCCTCCACAACTTGGGCGAAATTCTCCAGAATATCGGTGAGGCTCGCCGGGGTTAGAATACGCTTCCATAGGTAATCGGTCTTGATACCGTCTGGGTTGGGCGGATTACCTGCACCATCGTTCCACCCTTGGTTGAAGGGTAAGAACCAGGATTCTTTTGCCATACCCTTACTCCCTTTGAGGGCGGTACACATGGCTACTTCTTGGTCATCTATAGCAAAATGCACGACACAGCGCCCGAATTTAAAGAGCGTTTCCTGGGGGTCACGGTCACGCTTGTATTGTTCGACGGCATCTTCAACAGTTTGCTTGGTTAGACTATTTTTTAACTCGAAGGTGGCTACGGGTAGACCATTGATGAAGGCGCATAAGTCTAGTGCCCGCTTTGTTTCCTCGCGGCTGTAGTAAAGCTGGCGTGTGATGCTGAAACGGTTGGCAGCATGGCGGGCTACTGCCTTTGTATTTTCTGGTGAGGGTGTCCCATAAAACAGGTCAAAACTTAGCGGGCCGTGCTTAATGCCCTTACGCAAGACATCAATCACTCCGCGCTTGGTGATTTCTCCTTGTAGGCGAGCAAGGAATTTTTGCCGCACCATGCTGGTCTTATCCCGATAATCGGTGATACCTAATTTGGCGTATTCCTCTGGCTGGGTTGTGGCGAGAAAGGGAAATAGATGATCCTTATCTACGGCATATTCGCGGTCATAGCTTGCTGAGTTACCTGCAAACCAACCAGTACCAACATACTGACCTCCCGTATCGGACGCGCTACCAGTGGAACCGGAGGACAATCCGTCGGTCCCGGTCATGTGGCGCATGATTAGGCTTTCGAGTCCCTTTTCGCTGGTGTCGGTGCGCATGGTTTCAAGTCACTCCGAACATTGCTTTCACTGTTCCGCTGCCAATGAGGGACTTGAAACGCATATAAGCTTTATTCTCATAACGGAGACGACCGGCGGGAATCGCTGGGCTAATGCGAATTTGCTCGGCAAACTCCACAACACGCTCGGAACCAGAGTGTTGCGTAAGCTGTGCAGACTCCCAAAGTTGTCTCGGGATTAGGGATTCAGACGCTAGTGCGTCGGCTTCTTTTTCGTATTGGTCGCTTCCTGCTTCGCTGACATCATCGAAGAAAGCTTCAATATCGTCTTGATCCAGGTGAAGTGCGACATGGGCAAGCTCATGGCACAAGGTAAACCAAAAGTTATCTAATCGGTCGTGTCGAAGCGTTAGCGCCACTACACATGAGCCATCAGGTAACTTTAAGGCAGCACCATCCAGATGCGTTTTTGGGAGATGGGGTTCACAAATCAGGTAGATGCCGTTCTTGTTGAGAAATTCCCGTGCTAATAGGGGGCCAGTTTCGAGATAGCTCAACCGAACGACTTCTTGTAGAAATGCTGGTGTGACTGTACCTGGCTTGTAAGGAGGAAGGGATTCGCGTAACGCAAGATTAGCCACACGAATACGCCAAGCCATCAAGGCGTATTCATCTTGTTGGCAGCCATCGCGTATATGTTGGCGATTCAGGGCGGGGATCAATGCGTTGGAACCAAGCGATCCTACAAAACTGGTAAGTAAATCTTCTAGATTTTGCTTGGCCTCAGTTACGGTGCCTGAAAATCCCGTAAACCAGCCCCTCTTCACCATTTCCGCTAACGGAAACTGGCGACCTTGCTCTAACACAACTTCTGAGGCAAGCTTTGCCCCTGGCTCTTGGAGGAGAACTTCCGCAGGGATGCCCAGCCCATTCACTAAGTTGCGGATCATGGTCAGGCTGAGGGGACGTTTGCCAGCGAGGACTTCGGATACTTTGGAGGCATTGCCGATATAGGAAACCAAGTCTTTTGCTTTGAGCCCCTGCTGTTCCATGCGGAATCGGATCGCCTCGACCGGGCTAGGCAAGTCAATGGGGTAGACTTTTTCCTCGTAAAGCTCTACTAAAGTGATGAGCAGTTCAAGCTCGTCGCCTTCGGGTGAACCGGGCTTGGCTTCAAAGAGCATTTCGATGCGGGCAAGGGCATCTTGGTAATCTGTTTCCGTCTTAATCAGTTTGGGTTTCATTAGATGGTCTGCGCGTCTATTTGGTCGTATTCAGCGTGGGTGCCCAGAAAACGGATGTAGATGGTACGGAACTCGTAGTTGATCCACACCACCAGCCGGTGTTTGTTCCCGCAGATATTGAACACTACCCGTCCGTCCTTGAGAATGCTGGCATTGCCATATTTCTCCTTTACGTCCGTGGGCGTTGCCCAATCTGCCGCCTTGGCTTCTGCGTGCCAAGCATCAAGCTCCGACTTTACCGCAGAAACTCTAGCTCCGTAGTCCACGAGGGGTTTCTTAGAAATGATGCGCATATCTAAGTTCCCTTTTATGAATTATACTCTCTTAGTTCCCAAAAAGGGAACTTTCTGCGCTCAATCATCTTCGGGCTCTAGGTCAAGAACCTGCTCAAGTGTCTCATCTACTGATTCTTCAACATCGCTAGGCAGATCAGGCAGTTTCGCAGCAGCCTCCCGAACATCTAATTTACCCGTCACAGTATACGCTGTCAGGCGTGTTCGATATTCCTGCATTAGGGCGATCTCGCGTTCGGTGCGAGCAATGGCAGTATTCTGAATGGATAACTTTTGTTCTAAATATGCTTCAATGTTTTCCTGTTCCTTTACTGGTGGAAGCGGAATACAAAAGCTCTCCCACGAATCTGTGCGAAGACAGCAGGTTCCATGACCAGCAATTTCAACAAGTAGTAGTAAATCACCTTGTATACCTGTGAGTAAAGAAACAAAATAATTCGATCTCAAGCAAGGTTTCGTAACGAGCGCTTTTATGTCTTGGTTTACAGTTACAGGTGCAGAAGTAATTGCCACTGGAAATGTTCGGGCTAAAATCATTCCCCGAACCACGATTAGAACAGCAGGAGGCTGAACAAGCTTGATACCTGTATGCTGGAGAGCAAGAGTTGAGACGTGATCTTTAGAGTTATTAATCTCTCGTATCTTCATATCTTTTGGACTTACCCATGGGATAACTCCATTCCAATAATTTATATTTGTTTTACTTGGAGTCATTCCGCCAAAAGCAAAAACAAGCGATTTAATTTTTCTCACTTCCCAATGCGCTGGAATATCCCCCAGCCAAGGAACTCCAGAAGGTTTCAGTGGCACATCGGGATCAAGTCCACGGGTAACAGCATGGTGAATGATTGCCTGTTTCTGCTCGTTCAGTAGCGTGATGAGCTTTCGTTTGGCACGGATGAATTTATCAATCTTTCGGTTCGCGTGGTCAAGGAATCGAACAATAGCGGCTTGTTCATCGGGCGGGGGAAACGGCATTTCTACCCGGCTCAACTTTTGGTAGTCAATATTTTGACCCTCGCGGATTCCAGTGACGAAAAGAGAAAGACTATCAATAAAATTTCTAGATTTAAAAAAGATTGAATAATACCCAAAATCCAATGCTTGACTTGGCTTCAACACAGTATATGCAGGACTAATAATTCCTTTGTGATGAGCAACCTCAATACCACCTTGAAAAGAGCGAAGACTAATCACGTAATCACCCTTTTCAACGAGTTTCAAAAGATGCAGATCTTTCTGCGCCGTGACTGTCCGGGTTTCGTAGTCTTCCTTTTTAACGACTCCCTTAGTTTGAGTAGCAGCTAAAAGAGGTTCGTTTGGAAACCCTTTTTGCACACGTTCATAAAATAGAATCTTAGTACGTCTAAGCTTCCAATGTTTCGGGCAGCGCCCAAGCCATGGAAGCCCCGACTCTTTATATTCCGCATAGGGTTTGAGTCCTTCAATCATGATGTAGCTCCATTCAGCAAATCATCAGGATTCCAAATACGTTCAGCAATCATCCGATAGAGCAGGCTACGAGCTTCGAGGTTAGATTTTTTGAAATCATCCATTGGAGCAAAGGGCAACCCACTTTGCTCCTTGAAACGCAGAAAACCTGGATTGTGGTCATAGCACTGTGGGTGCAGGGAACGAGCCAGGAGATTGTGCGTATTGTAATGTGGGAGCTTATCTGAATAACTTAGGTCGCCATAGCTGGCGTTGAAACTCTTGGGCAAAAGAAGTAGCCCTCCAATACGGTTACGATGTTCAGCAAAATCTGCTGGGTGGGAAAACTCGTCCGTGTGGCGCTCTGGATGGTTCGCCCAAATATGCTCCACCTCGTAGCGATTTCTACCCTCAGCAAGAAATTCTAGATAGCGAGAAGGCTGGCCGGACTGGGACTCAACATAATCAGTAAGGCGGGCGAGGATGTGGTGCAGCGCATAGCGGTTCTGCTGATGTAAACGGAGGCGCTCATTACTATCAAATTTCTCACTCTCCTTAGATAGCAACTCATGCAACTTAGCCGAAAGCGCATCAGTGCCAAGCCCGCGAATCTCCCGCATAACTACGAACATGGCATACTGCATAGTTGAGTAGGCTATGGTGCGGAAATTCCACAACCGCCAAGTCAGTAGAATATTGAGATATCGAGCAACTAAAGCAAACTTGCGGTTAACAACCTCCTCACTATCAGTCGGATGGAGGGGTGCTAATAACAGCATATATTGTAGGGTGAAGTCATGATATGCGTTGTAGAGTACGTCTTCCAAACCTGGTACAGGCTTCTGAGATGCTTCGATTAATCTTAAATAGTGTCGGCTGTAGAAGTCGAAGTCGCGGTTGATAAAACGATAGAAGTCGTCACTTTGCTTAAGCCCAATATCGTCGGCAGCATCGCGTAACCATCGGTGAAATTCAGTACCAATACGGTCAAAATCCTCAGCTTTTGCACCTTTTTTTCGCTCACGAATTTTGAGGGCATACTGGCTCCGCAGCCACGCCTTGAAACAGTCAGCTTCAACCTCTTTACCAGCTTCATTGAGGTCACGGATGCGGTCGCGCCAGAGGTTGCTCGCGATAGTGCGTTTTGCCTCGTCGATATTGGCAAGCAGGTAGCCCTTGAGCATATCTGTAGGGCTGAGTGAAAGCCCCCTGTCGTTCATGGTCTCAAAGATAGTATAGGCATCGTCATCGGAGTAGGCAGTAATCTGGACGAGATGAACGTTCTCCAGCAGCCAATCTACAAAATAAGGCAAAGATGAACCACGCAACTCTTCAGGGAAGAAGCTTTGGAGGTCACGATAACGCGCGACCAAATTTTGCACCGATTCAGGGCGGTCTGTTACATCAAAGAGTTGACCATCATAGAGTGCGTCCATCACTGGGGTGCGCTCATCAACATGCAGGTTGAATGACTTCTTGGCATAACGTTCAGAAAAGATCAACTCATCTACATTCACTTTGTCCGCACGATCCATCTGAAGATTGCGAAGTAATACAAGCAAGAGCGTCAGGCTGGTGAGGCGCTGCTGCCCATCCACAATATATCCAATTTGATCCTTTTTACTGATAATAATCGAGCCAAGGAAGTAGTGTGGGTAATCACCAACTTTAGTCCGAGGGTGCGATGGTTGGTGTTCCTCAAGAAATTTATCGCTGAGGTCATCTACCAATTCATGGATTTGCTTTTCTTGCCATTTGTACTCGCGCTGGTAGTAATCGATGGAGTATTTAACTCCCTTGAGTAACTGGCGAACAGTTTTAGCCTCACCTAAGATCTCTCTCATTGACTTGCTCCTTTAGTGATTTCACTCAACAGCCCTTCGGTTTCTTGCTCTAGTGCAAGAATGTCGGCGCTAATTTCAGCGAGTGTTCGCAGCTTTGGCGGTTGATAAAAGTGGCGGGTAAAACTAATCTCATAACCAATCTTCGTGTCTGCCTCCACAACCCAAGCATCGGGCGTATAAGGTAAAACTTCCCGCTGAATAAACGCCTCAATGCCCCCTTCTTCCAATAAAGGAATCTGCTCATAATCGCGTAATTCGCTGTCAGGTTCGTATTCAACCACATAACTCTCCCATCAACCACCGCCTCAAAAAGCCCGTGTATAAGGTTAGGTTCAGCCTTTCCCGGCTTGTATACTTTCTTAATCACATGGGCGGCATTCTCTTCACGCCAACTGACCGCATTAATAATGAGTTTCAAGTCAGTAGTACTAGTTTTGAGATTGAGCTTTTTCAGGACAGAATCAACTTTTTCTAGGAAAATATTATGGTCTTCAAAGAGACCATCCCCCAAAACGTCGCGGAGCTTTGTCGCCGTCTCGACCAGTTGGGCATCCCGTCGCCAAGTCACTTCACTGAGAAGTTTCTTTTTTTTGCTATCAGACAGAGATTTCTTCGCAGCGCCATTTTCGCTGTCCTCGTCCTCATCCTCGGTATCCGCGCCCCAGTCGTTGACGAGCTTTTCCAGTTCTTTGCGGACAGAGGCCGGGTTTTCAAAGAGCGCATCGCCAAGTTCGTCGTACAGCACCGTGCGGATATCTTCATCTCCTGAAGCAAAACGCAAGGTTTCGATGCGCTGGCGGGTGAGTTGGCTATGAAGGCGCAGCGGACGTTCAACTTTTACCTTCCAGAAACCAAAAGCAGCATTGAGGAAGATTTTTGACTGAGGCGTTTCCTCAAAAGCGAGGAAGGCATCACAAATGCGCTGGATATCTTCAGGGGCGAGTTCACAGTTCTTCTTGCCCATGTTCTTGCGCAGGGGACGGAACCACTGCGTAGCATCAATGAGCTGTACTTTGCCTTTGCGGTGTTCGGGCTTCCGGTTCGTTAGCACCCAAACATAGGTGGCAATGCCTGTGTTGTAAAAAAGATTCAGGGGCAAAGCGACAATAGCCTCTAACCAATCGCTCTCAATCACCCAGCGGCGGATATTACTTTCACCTTGACCTGCATCCCCGGTAAAGAGAGAAGAACCGTTATGTACCTCAGCAATGCGACTACCTAAAGGCGTGTCGTGCTTCATCTTGCTCAGCATATTGGCCAAGAAAAGCATCTGACCGTCACTAGAGCGCGTGATCAGAGAATATTCAGCATCACCCGCATGGCGAATAACAAAGCGTGGGTCTTTGAGTTCTTTCTTGCCGCCCATGCGCTCTAGATCACTCTTCCAGCTCTTGCCATAGGGTGGATTAGCGAGCATGAGGTCAAATTCACGATGACGAAAAGCATCATTTGCCAGGGTGGAGTACTCTGGCCCACCGATGATATTGTCCGCTGCATCACCATCCCCTTTGAGTAGAAGGTCAGCTTTACAGATGGCGTAGGTCTCAGCGTTAATTTCCTGCCCATAGAGGTGAGTGGCGACTTGTTTACCGTGCTTCTCGGCAATTATTTTGAGGGTTTCTTCCGCCACAGTTAACATACCGCCCGTACCGCAGGCGCAGTCATAGAGTAAATAAGTTCCAGACTCAATTTTATCGGCCACCGGCAAGAACATCAGATTCGCCATCAACCGAACTGCATCACGGGGTGTCCAGTGCTCACCTGCTTCTTCGTTATTTTCTTCGTTGAAACGCCGGACAAGCTCCTCAAACATGGTACCCATGGAGTGATTATCCAGACCCAGCTGGTCACCCACTGCATAAGGGCTGAGGTTCATGTCCTTGTCGAGGAATTTCTCAATGAGCTGCCCTAGGGCATCGGCTTTAGAGAGACGCGGAATCTGGTTACGGAACTCAAAGTTAATGAGGATATCTTGAACATTCGACGAGAATCCGTCGAGGTAAGCTTCAAAATCATCCTTGAGCTTTTGCTGGGTAGCTCGTGATTTAAGGTCGCGGAGGAGAAAAGGTGAAGTGTTGTAGAAAGCCTGCCCAGCGGCATCACGGAGGGCATCAGCTTGATTTACGATCCCTGCTAAGTCCAGAGCATTTTTCATCTCCAGCACATTCTGCTGCGTTGGCTCTAACACAGCATCCAGGCGGCGTAGAACTGTCATTGGGAGAATCACATCGCGATACTTACCGCGCACATAGACATCACGCAGTACATCGTCGGCAATGCCCTCTGTGCCAATATAAAGAGAGACACCTGAGCGACAACAATTACCGTCTATATCAGGAGAACACCCATCATGCTTCACACCCGCCGTACCCTAACGGCAGAATATAAGCTCAGTATCCTCCGTCAAGCCGAT
>JBBRQP010000090.1:0-11393 GCA_038226175.1 Gloeobacterales cyanobacterium | reverse complement strand
TGGCGATTCATAATCTCTCCAAGAAATGGACGATGCCTATCCGAGATTGGAAAGGAGCCTTGAATCGGTTTGCGATTGAGTTTGATGGGAGGTTACCAATGTGAGATTTCCACACTGACACAATCTTCTTGACATACCCCAGCGACGGCCTGTAACCGCTACCAGACCAGCCGCTAGGTCATACCAATAGGTACTAGCTAATAGTTCTAAAGCCTTAACTACAATGGCTTCTGGGTCTTGAATAATCTGTACCTGTTCATTGCGTAACTGTACCCGGTCAATGATCGGATTATTCATCGTCCGCCATTGCTGTTCGGTAAAATTCATGGTGACCAGAGCAATATGGTCTTCCCCAAACTCTTGCTTAATCGCATTGCGGGTTTCAGTCATTGGAATCCGTTGTTGAGATAAATTCACTAGGCCACGTTTAGCCCACTGGTCTTTCATCCAGTTAGCCCACTTTTCTGCCTCGACCTGATCCGCCATGGTCAAATGTTTAACCGCCGGGAAATAGGTTTCTAGCAACTTTTTTAGCCACAGTTTCATCAAACGACCCACCAGCAAGTTCTATATATAAATTAACTTGTTAATGTAAAGCTTGTCAAGATATTATATATGTTTGAGGTTTATTTATAAATAGGATAGTAGTAAAGAGTAGACTACTTCTATCGCAAACTCCATCCAAGGCTAGGTTTTGCTTAAAGTCAGAGGAACAAAGACCAAACATGCGTGAAGGAGATACCAATATTTTGTTTTTGACTAGGAGTGCGATGTCGTAACTAACTCATCACCGAATCATCTGCACATCTAAAGCCAGAGTGAGAGAAGACCAAGCGCGATCACTGGTCAAAACGGGCACACCCAACCGCAATCCCAGGCTCAAACAAGCGCGGTCTCCCAAAGACAACCCAGCTTGCCGCGTTTGCTCCCATAATCGCCCCGCCATTTCCCCATCCTGCGACGTAAACGGCTCTACCATCAGCCCCAGAGACTGCAAATCGTCCAACATCCCCGCAACCTCAACCCTAGCCGCGAGCGACTTCTGCACAACCTCCGCCCAGTTCACACTCGACATCACCGCCTCCGCCAACACCTCATCTACTGCGTCGCTCCCCGGCTCACCCTTCAAATAAGCCAGCAACGCCGAAGCATCCAAAACAACGGTCATTCAACCACTTCCCTTTTTGCCTCTTCCCGCCGTTCGGCGATTAACTCATCTGCCAAACTGCGATCCTTGGGCACCTGGGCAAAGCGAGCCTTCAGCCGCTGCTTCACCATTGCTTGCTTTTCCAACACCAATCGCCCTGCTTCCTCACGGGCAATCAATGAATCCCCCTCCTCAAACCCCAGTAACTGCCGCAGAGCAGCCGGAATCACCAACCTTCCTTGGCGACCCAAATGTACCTCTACCGATTTAGACAGCTTATTCATACTCCCTCTTGAGTGCCACATTTATCTTTTTGTGGCACATAGCAGTATTGTATGGCATTTCCCCTTCCGATGCCGCTAGGTAAAAATAGAATCAGAGTACTTTGTAACAGCCCCCTTCAACATTCTCTTCCCCAATAAAACTGTGCCGTATTCCCCCACAGAGAAAAGAGTAAAGCAATTGCAATTATGGAATTCTGCAATTACGGAATGTTATAAATTCTGATTAACCCACTGAGCTAGGAGCATTTCTAATAAATCAGAGAGGTCAAGGTCATCGCGGTGAAGCACAGCAGGTGCTCCAACAACGCCAACAGGTTTTGGAGGCAGCATACAAAGTTCACCCAGAAAGGTTTGTCCGGGGTGTACCCATTCCAGCAGAAGTAACCACCGCTGTGTGGATTAACCCGCCCACCGACACAAAGGAGGTAACTCACTAATTCTTTTTACGAAGTGTCTCTTTTCTATTGACACATTCCGGTGACGCACTCCAGAAAGCGGGATATCAGCAAATCTTTGATGACAAAATCAGTGGCAGCGACGCCAAAAAGTCAATGCCCAGATTTGCGGTTTTCGGCCTTTATGCACATTAGTAGTGAGCTTCTGACTCCAAAAGGAAAAAAATGTTTTCTTACTCCTTATGAAGCTATACCCATAGGAGCGTAGCCAAGGCTCAAAACTATTTTCGATTCTGGCGATAAGGTCTGGTCGAAGAACTTCGCGGTAATACCCACTTGTACCGTTCATTCTATGTTGCTGATGCAATAATGTAACTGGATGATGATATTGCTCTAATATAAGCGGATTATGTTGATCTGCTACAGAGTTAGCCGCTGGTAAGTTTTCAATTTGGATAAGAATAGACATAAAATCTAGATCCGGTCGCAACCCAATATACTTTCCAATCTGCTGCATGACAAATAGTGGTTGATCTACAATTTTGTCATAGGAAATGTTAGAACCACTATGTTTTACCCAGTAATCGTGACAGTTAACTGCAGAGACAACAAATTGGAAGAGTTCTTCTTCTGTAGAAGCCCAATTCCGAATCCAGGCAGACGCTGCAATATCACGAAGATCCCGATAAGACGTGACGATCTTTTCAGCTTTTTCGGCCAGATCATCATTGGGAGCATGAAGCTTTATAACATGGTATCGTGCAACGTGTGACGGATCATAGTTGTTATACCAACACCCATAGACTTCCCCCGGATATTCCAATTCGAGTAGGAGGCGCACAGTATTATATAGCCAGGTACTACCAGACCGGGTCATCCCTGCGCAAAGTATCAATGTTGTTTGTTCAGATATGATCATTCTATCGCTCATAAGCTAAATGTAAGTTGAGGATGAAGAAAGACCAAAGGATCTGTCAGTCAAGGAATATACCGGGCTGATTCACCAAATCTTATCACCAAATAATTTAAATATTAGATTTCTAGGGGTCTGCTAACGAATGGAAAAAATAGTACGTTTGTATCTTGAGAGCTAACCTAGTGTCGGATACCAAAATAAATGAGACTGTTACCAGATTATTTGTCCAAAATTCGGGACTAAAATTAACACAATAAATGTTAGTCTGATAGACTGTAAGTTAATTTATATATAGCTTGTCACTTTGGAGCTTGGGTAATCCGACCAGGCCTCAACATGAGTATCAGACATTAGCTAATGCCTTAAGCAAGCTGATTTTAAATAAGTGGCTAAGTTGGACATAGCTTGTGTGGCCGAAAGTCATAGATGTGACATTTTTTGTAAGTCATGAGGACGTTCTCCTAATAGAACAACTTTAGCGAAGTATCAATTAGTTCCGGGGAAAGTCAGAATCCGTGAAGAGAGGTCGAAGTTTCTTAATTAATTCTAGGATAAAATATTTACGTCGCTAGCCCATAGTAAAGAACCTGAGATAAGCGAGGAGAAGCCTTCATGAAAAAACAACTGTTTGCTACGATATCTCAACGCTCTATATTGCTTAAAAAAGATAACCTACTCACACGTGTCCTTATTTGTTTGCCGCTTGCCTTTGTCGTGTTTATGGTTGCGCCTGTGGATGCTCAGGAGACAATAACTATTACACAACGCACCCGTATTGATAAGGTCGTCACAGATGTACTAGCCATCACAGGCACGCCTAGTGCTTCTATCGCCTTGGTGCGAGATGCCCAGATTGTCTACGAACAAGGGTATGGCTCAGGACGACTGACTCCGCCCCAACAGGCTACTCCCACCATGCGCTATTGCATCGGTTCGATCAGTAAGCAATTCGCCGCTACGACTCTATTGCTTCTCGCCGAAGAAAAAAAGTTATCCTTAGACGATAAAGTTGCCCAGTGGCTACCCGAATTGACACAGGCGAAAAATATTTCTCTTCGTCAATTGCTCTCAATGACGGCGGGTTACCAAGACTATTACCCCCAAGGTTATTTGTTTGTTGATATGCTCAAGCCCACCACACCTCAAGCTATTCTCGACCGCTGGGCACGCAAGCCCCTTGATTTCCTACCAGGTACACAATGGCAATATAGCAACACGAACTATATTATTGCGGGCTTAATCGCTGAGAAGGTAAGTGGAATGCCGCTGTTTGATTTTCTCCAAAAACGCATATTTAGTCCCCTACGCATGACATCGGTGATAGATATTGGTGCAGGAGCCCTGAGTACGGATGATGCAGAAGGCTACACCCGGAATGCGTTAGGTCCCTTGCGACCTGCCCTTAAAGAGGCGAAGGGCTGGGTCTTTGCTGCTGGGGAACTGGCCATGACCCCCCATGATTTGGCCTTGTGGGATATCGCAACGATTAACCGCACTGTACTTCAACCCTCTTCTTACAAAGTAATGCAAACCGATATGCACCTAACCAATGGCTTAGCCACACGCTATGGTCTGGGCGTAAGCGTGAATGCTGTAAATGATCACTGGCGCATCTTCCATAGCGGTGGGCTATCAGGATTCGTAAGTAGGAATGAAATCTATCCTGATGACCGGACAGCCATTGTGGTGTTAACCAATGGCGAGTCGGCAGCAGCAAATCAAATTGCGCAGGGTATTGCAACAGCTCTATTTGATACCAGTAATGCCGATGGCTCACAAGCCTTACGTGCCGCACAAACCATCTTTGCGAATTTGCAAAAAGGAAAGTTCGACCGCAGCCTATTTAGCCCTAATGCCAATGCTTATTTCTCTGAGGAGGTGCTTGCCGACTATACTATGAGCCTTGCGCCCCTTGGTACGCCCAGCGAATTTGTAGAATTAAATCACGGTAGTCGGGGTGGTATGACGATTCATTCCTTCCGCATCAAGAGTGGCAGCAAGACCCTTGGCCTGACCACGCTTAGCCTACCGAATGGAACCTTGGAACAATACCTCATCCAACCTGAAGGGTAAATCAGTTATATGAAGCTGTCTGCGGTTGGGGCTTATTCCAGACACCCTATGGCAAAGCGTACTTTAAAGAAGGTCACGATGATGGTTGGGAAAATCATGCGGTTGCGTTTCCTGATCAAAAAATTGGCATCGTCTTGATGGCAAATAGCTCGAATGGTCATAGCATTTTTAAGGAGTTACTGGAAACGCTCCTCAGAGATCAATATACACCGTGGAAATGGGAGGGCTATCTCCCATATAACTAAAATCAAGTCTTTTTGTCAAATACCACAATAAATGACACTTTGATAGGTTTTCATTTATCTCATATATAGTTTATTAAGGTAGGGTTTAGGTAGTCAGACCAAGTCTCAAAGTGAGATCAGATATTAACTAATGCCTCAAGCAAGATAGTTTTAGCTTGCGCGACTGAAGGTCATAGATGCGAGGCTTCTTGGAAGTCATTGAGAATCTTGTCATAATAGAACAACTTTAGCCAAGTGTCCATTAATGCGGGAAAGATCAACTATTACTGAGTGGATAGCAGTGTTTTACAATCGCTAGCGCCTGCATTCCACTTTGGGATATCTGCCACCATTTGAGTTTGAGAATATTTACTATGGTGCTCATTAGCAGGTAGCATAAAGTCACTGTCCACTGAATTGGGAAAAAGTCACAGTTCCAAATCTCATCTTTAGGAGACGATGGTGTGAAGAATACATTTCTTTCATGGATGCTTGTAATGAGCTTGGGTTTTCCTCTGCTCACAAGTTGTGGTGGTTCACAGACCGCTAACGTGCCGCCGCCGGTGGACGACACACGCGCAGGTGCAGCTTATACTCCTTCCGGTAATCCTCCTGCGCATCAAGGGCTTTCTAAAATGCAGACAGGGGTGCTACTTGTTGGAGCCGCAGCTCTCTACTACCTTTACCAACATCACAAACAAAGTCAAGCTCAGGGTTCCGAGGGACAATACTACTTGTCACGCAATGGGCGGGTCTACTACCGCGACGCAGAGCATCGTGCCCACTACGTCACTCCACCTGCTAATGGAATTAATGTTCCTTCCTCGGAAGCTCAGCAATACCAAGGCTTCCAGGGCTACAATAATTCTCCAACGGGTCGGGATCTTACCAGTCTGTCCAATCAAACCCAGTAACAATTTTCATCAGGAGAAAACTCATGTCACTTGCAGATTTGTTTCAACAAGTCAAAAACGCTATTCAGGATCATTCTTCAAATCAGCCTACTAGCTACGATCCCAATCCTCTTGTGGGAATAGTGGAGAGTCTGTTCAACCAACATAGTTCCTCAATAGGGCAGCCGTTGCCAGCTAGTCAAGACCGCTATGGTGACCCTGCTAATCAGTCCGGTAATGTACGTCCAGCTAGCCAAGACCCCTATGGCGATCCCGCCGACCAGGGTCACTGAAGCTAGCATTAATGAAGAGAGTGAAGCCATCCGCGCGCGCTTTCTGCACACCGGGTTTCGGCCTATCCTATCGCTTCAAAGTGCAGCAATCACCTGACTGCTATATATGTCCAAAGAACGCCTCGGCCATAATATAACCGAGGCGTTTACTTGCTAAAGGGCTAAGCAGATTTAAAAAAGCAGGGAATTAGAGAATAGATAAAAGGGTTAATCCTTAAAACTTGTCGCGCCACCCTTATCTGAGACAGGTGGTTAAGCTCCCCTAGCCTATAAAAGGCAACTGTCGAGTATTAGAATAGATAACCTCGATCCCACAATAAATGACCGGGCAGAAAAGCTGCGAGAAGTACTCTGGGAGGGAGTTTGGGTATATTCATGTAGAAAGGAAGAGCAAGTAAAATTCGTCTCACAATAAATGTCCGAGATTTCAGGTCAAAAATCCCACAATAAATGTCCGTAATGGATGACACTTTGATGGGCTTTAATTTATCTTGTATATAGTTTGTCATGTTAGGGCTTAGATAATCCGACCAAGCCCTACCGTAGAGTTCAGACATTAGCTAACACCTTGATTAGGCTGGTTTTAGATGAGGGGCTAAGTTAGGCATAGCTTGCGCGGTTGAGGGTCATAGATGCGACGTTTCTCAGAAGTCATGAGAGTCTTCTGCTGATGGAACAAATTTAGCGAAGTGTCCATCAACTCGGGGGAAGGTCACATTTACTTCTCACGAAGATTTGTGAATATTTCCTTTTAAACACTATTCAGAATAAGATTATCCATGTCTTTAGATAGGTGATCCGCCCTCAATTTTCGATCTAAAGGTAAATAATGCTCACTAGCAATGAACCAAAGTTAAAAGGTTAATAGTCTAGTGTACTTTCGTCCACTCAATCAATAATCTGGAGATGGTCATGACTGAACTAAATGGTGTAATGATGCAGTTTTTCCACTGGTACACTTCGCCAGACGGTAATTTATGGAACGAATTAAAGGAAAAAGCCCCAGCGCTAGCCGAGGTTGGCATCACTTCATTATGGCTACCTCCCGCCTATAAAGGGACTGGTGGTAGTAATGATGTGGGGTACGGTAGTTACGATATGTATGATTTGGGTGAGTTTGATCAAAAGGGCTCAATCCGCACTAAGTATGGCACTAAAGATGAATACATTACCGCAATTGCAGCGGCGCAAGCTGTGGGAATACAGGTTTATGCTGATGTAGTAATTAATCATATGATGGGTGCAGATGCTCAAGAAGAAACCGAAGCGATTCCTCTTAATCCCGATAATCGCTATGAGGCAATCGGTGAGATGCAACCAGTAAAAGTCTGGACACACTTTACTTTTCCGGGTCGTCAAGGTAAATATTCTGATGCTGAGTGGCATTGGTGGCATTTTGATGCAGTTGACTACAATGCTCACAATGAAGGTGAAGACGCAATTTATCTTTTTAAGGGTAAACAGTTTAGTCATCAAGTCGATTTAGAGAAAGGTGTTTTTGACTATCTGATGGGGTGTGATTTAGATGTTGAGGATGAGGAAGTTCGTCAACGGTTAGATGATTGGGGCGCTTGGTATGTTGAGACAACGAATATTGATGGATTCCGCTTTGATGCCGTGAAGCATGTGGAGGCAGGCTTTTTCCCAGAGTGGCTTAACCGCTGCCGTCAGCAAGCTAAGCGAAACTTGTTTGCTGTAGGTGAATATTGGTCTGGTGACACTGAGGCATTGCATCACTTTATCTCGGTTACTGGTGGGGATGTGATGTTATTTGATGCTCCACTCCACTACAACTTCAGCGCTGCGAGTCAAGCGGGTAACAGTTATGACATGCGCCAAATTTTTGATAATAGCTTGGTTTTACAACAGCCTGCCCTTGCCGTAACCCTAGTAGATAATCACGATTCACAGCCCCTTCAGTCCTTAGAGTCTGTAGTGGAGCCATGGTTCAAACCGTTAGCCTACGCGCTCATTTTATTGCGTATAGATGGCTATCCTTGCATTTTTTATGCTGACTACTACGGGGCACATTACACGGATCATGGCAATGACGGCAATGAGTACGAAATTTGGATGGATAGTCATCAATGGCTAATCGATAAGTTCCTAGAAGTTCGCCAAAAGTATGCCTTTGG
The DNA here is from genome assembly GCA_038226175.1 of Gloeobacterales cyanobacterium. Lineage (GTDB taxonomy): Bacteria > Cyanobacteriota > Cyanobacteriia > Gloeobacterales > Anthocerotibacteraceae > JBBRQP01. The sequence goes on along the minus strand of JBBRQP010000090.1, from coordinate 3,033 downwards.
TGATCAGTTTGACTATTTTGACCATGCCAATACTATTGGTTGGACACGACTTGGCAATGAAGCTCATCCTGGTGGGGTAGCTGTTATTCTCAGTAATGGTGATGCAGGTAGTAAGTGGATGGAAGTCGGTCACAGCAATCAAACATACTTTGACCTGACTGAACACATTAAAGAACCTGTCAAAACTGATGAGAAAGGTTGGGGAGAATTTCTCTGTAATGCGGGCTCAGTCTCTGTATGGATACCGCAAGATGAGTTAACTCACTAAATGAGATGAAGCAGGATTTGTGTCTTGGGATAGCTCGATCCGACAGAGTTATCCCAAAGCATCATCAAGCTTGTGAGATTAAGTCACATGTATTTGGGGTGATCTGACTGTTGAGTGTCAGAACAGATGACCTTGATCTCACAATAAATGACCGGGTAGAAAAGCTGTGAGAAGTTATCTGGGACAGAGTTTGGATATATTTGTGCAGAAAGAAAAAGGAAGTAAAATTCGTCCCACAATAAATAACACTTTGATAGGCTTTAATTTATCTTGTATATAGTTTATCAAGGTAGGGCTTAGTATCCGACCAAGCCCCAAAGTGAAAATCAGACTCAGACATTAGCTAGAGCTTTAAGTAAGCTGATTTTAGGTGAGAGGCTAAGTTGGGCATAGCTTGAGTGACTGAAGGGCATAGATGCGAGGTTTCATAAAAGTTATGACAGCCTTCTCCTAATGGAACAACTTTAGCGAAGTGTCCATTAACTTGGAGGAAGATTACTCATGATTACCAACCGTCGCATTTACTGCTAAACAAAAAGTAGAAGCCGTCCACATTGTCGAATAATCTGTTAAGTTTATCGCCCAAGTTGTTGAGAGTATAGGAAATGGCAGCCACGCAAGCTAATAGTGAATCAACCTTACAACTCGCTTCGGTACCGCTCAAGACGCTGCTCAAGAGTTCCAGTATGAAGCTCATACAGGTGATTGTCGAAATCATAGAAGTATAGAGACAAGCCTTCGCCGTCCACCCTTGGTCGAGGCGGCTTGATATCAACACCTAGTCGGCGAAGCCGCTGCTCGAAATCAGGCAACTCGGCTTGCGATACTTTAAAGGCAAGATGGCGGTACGAGCGTTCACCCGGCGCAGTTCCTTCCATTGCAGCAAGCCACATGCCTCCAAGTACAAAGAACTTTTCTCTGGATACAGAAAAGTTACTGCTCTGACTGTCATAAACCTCCAGAGCACCTAGTCCTTCACAAAGGAAAAGCGCCATTCGGTCGAGGTCGTGAACGATAAAAGTGATGTGGCTGACGCCTTCGATACTTGGCATTGTTAGACTGTACCAACTTTGCGGAGCTCTAGCTGACCGCCCTCAAAAACTTGAATGGTAAGTCGATAGCCTTCCATTAACGACATTCCAACAAGTGGTTCTGAATCGGCCTCGTCTACTGGAATTGCTAACGGTGTCCCATCCCAGAGGACAACTGCTTCATACACGTCGAAAACGCACTCGCTGCCATCGCCAAGAATTGCTCGCCCGCGCCTTTTCCATATTAAATTCAACTGAGTGATTAAGTCTGGAGGCAGAGAAAGCCAACCATTAAAGCCAGTATCGACGATGGCATCTTGCGTAAAGATTTTGCCATCAGAGCGGCGAATCGAAAGTGGAATAATGGGTTCAAATTCTGGATTAACGAGACCGGTAATCATGCAGTTCTGCGGCTGCGACCGCCAAATCGACGAACGTGACGAGAGCCAATGCGAAGTATCCAGATTTGAGCATCTGGGTGACGGGCTTCGAGGCGATTGCAAGCTGCAATTTCACTTGAATCAAGCTCAAAGTCTCCAGTTTCAAGATCGACCGCCACAATCTTGCCATGATTGCCTTCCTCGACTTGAGGACGTACTTGAGCCTCATAGATTTCATCGCCACGTCGGGCAAATTCCTCTTTGCTATAGCGGGGTTGTCGAACTGTCATGGGCTTGACTTTATTTTAATGGTTGCCTTTTCATTCTAACCTAGGCGATCTCGCCCACTGTCACAGTCTCAACAGAGTATGTTCCTGTCAATTAACAAAATAAAAGACACCGTTACCAGATTATTTACCATAGAAGAAATTTGCTCGGAAGGACATGTGGCACGGCTTTTAGGGTACAAAAAATTTGTAGTACGGAGTCATAGAAATTACCAAATTATTTGTCATAGATTTCGATGTCATGATTTTCAAAATAAATGACACTTTTATAGGCTTTCATTTATCTTACATATAGTTTATTAAGGTAGGGCTCAGATAATCCGATCAAACCCTACAGTAGGGATCAGAAATTTACTAACGCCTCAAGTAGGCTGATTTTAGCACTCGGGCTAAATTGGGTATAGCTTGTGCGGTTAAAGGTCATAGATGCGAAATTTCTCGGAAGTCATGCAGTCTTATTTTAATGAAACAACTTTAGCAAAGTGTCTATTATTCCGGGGGAAGGTCAGTCTATAATAATTAGGACAGTTGATTTAGCTTGGCTATCCCTTTTTTGTTTATAATATGAGAAGTTTGGGACTTTCAAGTCAGATGTCCGATTCTTCTTAGCTTGCTCTCACCCTGACTAGGATAGAGTGAGAGCTGTTGATAAACCAAGAAAGTATTGACTACTGGTTGTACCATTCTTTGCGCCAAGTCTTCATCTGAGCTATCTCTTGCTGTTGTGCACTGATGATTTCTTTAGCAAGTTTTTGAACCTCAGGCCGTTTAGACTTTTTCAGAGCATCTTGAGCCATGACTACAGCTCCTTCGTGATGCTCCATCATCGCATTGATAAACCGTAAGTCGTAGTTGCTATCTGCTGAACCAAGGTCTTTCATCATCATGCCAGCCTTGCCTTTATCCTCCATCGTTGTGTCTGGCTTCATCTCCTGAGCTTGTGCTGAAGAAATTAGCATCAGACCAGCGCAGAGAACAAAAACAAGTGAATTTGATTTCATGGGGTATATCCTAGTAATACACATACCGCTTATAGAATAAAGTATGGTAAAGAACCTCAGTCTTGT
>JBBRQP010000089.1:0-11525 GCA_038226175.1 Gloeobacterales cyanobacterium | reverse complement strand
GTGCGTTCCACCCCGTCCGTTGCTTGGCGGTAGCGCTTTTCTAATTCTTCCACACTCAGGTGGTTCACAAGACTAAGGTTCTTTACCATACCTTATTCTATAAGCGGAAAGTGTATAAGTAGGCGAGGACTTCAGAAAAGAACAGGGCGAGGAAGTCCAATGAAGAACGTTGATAGGAGTTGTTTGAAGAGTGGGTCATAGTCAATACTCATGAGTTTGGTTATAAAGTTAGATTGGTCAGGCTGTACACCTACACCAATAGATAGACCTTGAAATCAGCCTTACTCATGTACAACCCAGTTTTGAGAGAAAAAGTGCTAATCTTCACCCCGTTCGACAGAAGCATCATGCTCTTGCTGATAGCTCCAGCGTAGTTGTCTTAGTACGCCACGTAACAAGGTCACTTCCTCATCAGTCAACTGAGCACGACTAAAGATACGGCGAAATTTTTCCATTTTGCGGGTTTGGGTATGGGGCAGCAAATAACCAATATTGAGCAGAGTCTCGCTCCAATGATCGTAGAAGGCTTCGAGTTTTTGGCTGGTAGCTGGTTCGGTGATAGGCATACTAACTAAAGGTTGGCTTTGACGGAGTAAATAACAGCAAATTCCCACCGCCTGTGCCAAATTAAGTGAAGGATATGCCCGGTCAGTGGGTAATGTTAACCACTGTTGGCAATAACCCAACTCCTCGTTACTTAAGCCCCGGTCTTCTGGCCCAAAAACCAAGGCACCTGCTGAACTAGCCAATAACCACGGTAATGTCGCTTCAGGTGCTAAAGCAGGAAGCGGGTGAATACGTCCGGTAGTGCCGACAACCTGGGCACAGTCTGCCACAGCAGCCTTAAGATCAGCATAAATCCGGGCTGTAGCTAATATTTCTGGGGCATGAACTGCCATAAGCAGGGCTTCGGGGTCATCGACAGCACAAAGTGGTGCCACCAAACGCAAATCGGTTAAACCAAAGTTTTTCATAACCCGTGCCACAGAGCCCAGATTTAGGGCACCAGCAGGCTCAACTAAAATAATCGCCGTCATGGTAATGACTTGAGCAATGGATTGTCATGCATCCCCTTGAGGTCGGGGATCGTGGTGATCACGCCGCTTTTGAGCAAAAAGTCGGCATTGAGGCGGGCATTACGCACCACATACAGGGGACTTTTGGGATTAAAGAAAGCGGCTTTATTTTCCGCAAGCGTCAGTACGCGGTCGGCCTTAAGTAAGGTCAGGACTTTAGCTGGAGCAATTTTTAGGGCTTGACCCACCAGTTGACTAGCTTCTTGAGGTTTTTGATAGAGAAAATCAACGCCCTTAAACCAAGCACGCATAAATTTTTTGACATCTTCAGGGCGTTCACTGATAATCTTTTGGGTAAAACTAACGCCGTCAATCACTTCGCCGGGTAATTGTCGACTATCAAAAATTATTTTGCCTTTGCCCCGTTCTGCCGCGAGCGATAGCGCCGGTTCACCAATCGCCAAGGCGGTAGTTTGACCACTAATAAAAGCTGCAGTTCCAGCATCACCACTGGCATTAGTCAGTTGGATATCTTGGCTACGTAGACCATTGATCGCCAGTGCGCGTAACAATACATATTGCCAAACTGTGCCAAATTCGACCGAGACTTTTTTGCCCTTAAGTTCTTTAACTGAGTTGACCCCGCGCGCTACGATGCCATCGGCACCATCGGAATAATCAGAAATAATCAAATTTTTGACCGGTCGTCCTCGCGCTGCGAGCGTTAACGTATCAGAAACCACCGACAGCAGGACATCGACGCGTCCTGCCCCAAGCGCCACCGTGCCATCAGAGCCAACCGTAAAAGGCGTTTCCTGAATTTCTAACCCTTCTGCCTTAAAAAAGCCTTTAGCTTGGGCAATATAAAATGGGCTATAACCAACCCAGACACTAGAGCCGACTGCCAAAGGAGCCGCTTGAAGCGCAGACATCCCCATGCCAGCGGCTAGGAGTCCGGCAAGGCTTGTACTCAGGATTTTTGTCCCAGCCAATAAATTCCTCAGATGAGTTCGCATAGACCAAGGTAACGGCGATTTGATCATGAGTGCATCCTACCAGACCTAGGGTAGCAACCGCTCTTCGGTCAAACGGTCACCGGGCAGTAAGACATCTAGGGCAGCTTTAGCAACACCAGCTAAGGGAATCGCTAAAATTACGCCCAAAAGCCCCCCCAATTTCCCCCCTAAAAGTAAAGCGCCAAAAATTAAGATTGGACTGAGACCCGTGAAATTACCAAGGATACGTGGTGCCAAAATATTATCCTTGATTTGTTGGATGACGACTGCCGCTGCTAACAGTTTGAGCGCCAGAATTGGGTCTTGCAACGCCGTCAAACTCACTACAACCGCAATCCCAATCGTGGCTCCAATAATTGGAATCAACTCTAACAGACCAATAAATAAACCTGATAACAAGGGAAATAGAGAACCCAAAATCCAAAACAGCGGCGTCAACGCTAAGGTCATAAAACCACCCAAGACGAGCTGCCCAATAAAAAATACCCGCAAATTAAAACTCAAGGCATTCGTTAATGGATCACGCAGAGCTAGCGGGAAAAATCGTAATAGCCCCTGCCAAAATTTACGCCCATCCAAAATCATATAAAACGCGACTACAATAATCAAAATACCATCAAGAGCCACACCCAACGTCCCCACGGTCAGGCCAATGGCACTCTCTGCAAAACCCTGTACCCGCTGCGATATCTGTGCAAACACTTGCTCTTGCAAAACCTCAATATTTAAACGGATACCGCGACTCGCCAACCACTGCGAGACCCCTACAGCTTGTTGTTGGGCTGAGCGCAATAATCCCGGTAGTCTTTCAGTTAGCTGTTGGCCTTGCTCTAAGGCAATCGGCCCGAGCGTCACTAACAAAATTCCGAGTAGAAATAAAGCAGAACTGTAGACAACTAAGCCCGCCCACCCCCGTGCCAACCATTTTTCCAAAAAGCTAACCGGATAATCTAACAAAAACGCAATCACCCCAGCCGTCACAAAAATAATCAGAATATTGCCAAAATAGGTCAGCGTCGTCAACAAAGCCCAACCACCCAAGAAAACTAATAATCCAGTAACGAGGCCGCGTTGCAGTGGTGTTACACTCATGGTTTTGGCGTAGGGTATCACCCTAGACTAACGATTTTTGGGCACTGATGACTTCTATCCTGAGAAATAGTAGATTCAGTCGAGCCACTCTAGTAACTGCGCCCGCGAACGCAAAGCCGTAGTCGCCCCCAAAGCTGTAACCGTAATGGCACCTGCGGCATTACCCCACTCAACGGCTCTAGGTACCCCATGACCCGCGGCTAAGCCTGCCAAAAAGCCCGCACAAAAGGCATCACCTGCACCTGTTGTATCAACTACGGGATTGACTGCAAAGGCTGGCACAACGCCCTCAGAGCCTTGCCAATTGACAAATGTACCCTCAGCCCCTAATTTGATAATCACATTTTTGGCACCTGCCGCTACCAGGTCACGGGCAATAGCTCGCGGATGTTCATGACCAGTGATATGCTGTGCTTCATTCAAAGAGGGTAAAAAATAATCAACGTAGGGCAAAGCTGGATAAATAGCGCGCCAATTTTGATCCTGTGTCCAGACCGTATCCACACTTGTGCGCACATCCATTTCTTGGGCATAGCGCAGTAAAGCCGCTAGGTTTTCGCCCATCAGATTACGTAAGGAATAACAACCGCCAATATGCAAATGGCGTACGCCAGCTAGATTAATTTGGTCTAAATCCTTGAGCGAGAGGGCATTGCCAGTTTCACCCGAACGGATCAAAGACCGCTCTCCTTGCCGATTGATCACAACCACTGCGGTCTTGGTGGACATCGAGGGATCAAAAATAAAAACTTCAGGATCAATACGTTCAGCGACCAACTGACTCTTGAGAAAATGACCCAAACTATCGGCTCCCAAACGTCCCCAAAATGAGACATTGAGTCCTAGGCGTGCCAGCAAAATAGCCGTATTGACACCACAGCCACCGACTTGCAAAAAAATTTGTTCCACGGTCACCGACTGACCGGGGGCAGGGAGCTCGTCGAGCGAACGCACTAAAATATCTACGACCGCGCCGCCCGTACAAATAATATCTTGGGTCATGCCCTGCCCTTGTTATGGCTCTAGGAATATCCTACGTTAAGATGCACATACCTTTCTGTATTAGCGATGTCTATGCGTTTGAGACCCGATAATAGTGCTGGTCAATTTTGGGGCGGTGTTGGCCTAGGACTAGGTCTGATCGGTGGGGGTGCTAGCTTTGTGGTATTTTTTGGGACAGTTTTGGTCGCGACCAAGCTCGCCAGTGGGAATGCCATAGGGCTTTTGATTACCAGCTTAATGAGCGGCCCGCTGATGATACTCGGTGCGGTCTTCGGCGCACGCCACCAAAGCCTATCTTGGTGGCTCGGCACGCTGTCATTAGTACTTCCGGCTTTGTTGTTGGGGGTGACGCTGATGCTGGGGGGATTCATTTTCCCCCTAAGCTGAGAGTGGCTCATCAAGGGTCGCAAATCCATAAAACTCACAAAAAGCATCCAAATCCAGATGTTGGGTCAGTAGATTTTGGATACATTCGACTTTGACAGGTTCTTGGAAACGTGCTTGATTGATAGCGGTCTCAATAAGACGCACGGTTTTGAGAGTATCGTGAACCACCGAGAGCACCGGAACTTCGAGTTCTTCGGCTCTGGCTAAGATCTTGGGATCAGGGGGAAGTTGCCCGGTCAAAATCAGACAGTTAGTCGAAGTTTGCAGCGCCGCCATTTGAATATCTGTGCGGTCACCACCCGTGACTACGGCTTTGTGGGTCATCCGTCGGAAAAACCGCAAGGCAGCACTGACACTCATCGCCCCAATATTGACCTGTTCAATCAACAAATCTAAGTGTTCACGCCCACTCAAAATCTCAGCACCCAGCTTGAGTGCCAACTCACCTACACTAATACTGTGCAAAATCGTATGACTGGGCAAAACACCCAATACATGTAACCCATGAGCCTCCAGACGGGGCACCAAATCAGCACGTACATGCTCACACTGCTCAGGCGGCACATCATTGAGGATTACGCCCATTTGCGGATGCGGTAACTGGGGTAGGAGTCCGAGCAGAGGTTCGATATTAACTAGGGAGCTATAACGCACCACAATCATCACTTGCGCTTCTAGTTTATGCGCTAGCTGAGGTAATGAGAGCTTAAATAGAGCACCCTCAGTCGGCGAACCACCCGCTTCGACCCAGATCCAATCTACGGGATCGCCATTAGCTTGTTTGACATAGCGCAACTGTTGTAGCAAACGATTCTCGTAGGTCAGGGCACCAGGATTAAGTAGGGCTTGTTCGAGAGCCTGTGGCTCAAGAAGCACTAATGGCGGTGGTACTTGCAACTGTAATTCTTGTGAAAGATACCGTACATCTTCATCTACACATACGCCTTCGGCATCACAAATCGGAAAGCCCAAAGGTTTGTAGTAGCCCGGTCGTTGGCCGCGCTGGTGCAACTGACGACTGAGAGCCAATAAAATAGTAGATTTGCCGCTATGGGGCTGGATTGATCCGACCAACAGATGACGGGTCATGGCAACACGCAAGGGTTATGACAGCAAGGTACACGATTTTGGGTCTGAGGAGCAAATAGCTGGCTGTTGAGGCATGCCTATGTCAAAGCCGCTCTCCTACCTCCATGCGACTCCCATGCACATAATCCCAAGCTGACTGGGCGCGTTTACCAGGAGGATGTACTTGGGTAATCAGCAATTGGCCGTCGCTTGTATTGACTTGGAAGCCTTGATTACGGATAAGTTGGGTGACCGTTCCTGCTGGTACATCTGTACTTAGTTCGGCACTGACGTGACTTGCCAGAATTTTTAGACGCTGCGTGCGATGGGCGGTATGTACTTGGGGATAAAAAGCTCGAATTTGGCGTTGGAGTTGTAAGGCTGAGGTCTGCCAATTGATCAGCAGATGTTCCGGCTTGATCAAAGGAGCATAACTGCTATGCTGGTCAGCTTGGGCTTCGGGGATCAAGTCAGAAAAAGTAGTAAGCGTTTGCCATAGCAGTTCGGCACCGATCGGAGCAAGGCTTTGCAGAAGTGACACGCTTTGGGTATCTTCCGTAATCGGTAGACGGGCTTTGAGCAACATGGCTCCAGTATCTAACCCTGTATCCATCAGCATCGTTGTGATACCCACAAGCGGCTCACCATAATAAATCGCCCACTGCACTGGCGCAGCACCCCGATAGTGCGGCAATAGCGAGCCATGAACATTGATACAGCCCAAGCGGGGCATAGCCAGTACCCGTTTACTCAAAATCTGTCCGTAGGCTACAACCACAAAAAAATCAGCTCCCAAGGCTTCTAAGTTACTAAGAACTGCTTCATCTTTGCGTAACTTCTCAGGTTGATAAATCGGTACATTGGCAGTTTGGGCCAGCAGTTTGACTGGAGATGCGGTTAATTTACCACCGCGTCCAGCTGGGCGATCCGGCTGGGTAACTACAGCCAGTACTGTTGCTCGCTTTAGTAAAATCTCTAGGGTAGGAACGGCAAATTCTGGGGTGCCAAAAAAAACAAGCTTCATGTCAGTCTTCTCCATGCATATCTAGCGTAACCGAACCCGCAAACCCGAGACGTGTCCAGATATTTAGTGTTACTTTAGCTGCAATGGGTTACCATACGAACAACCGACAGACGGGCAGACTGCGTGACAGAAACTAAAGGCTTAGGTTTGGGCTTAGTTGTAACAGGATCCTTGAGTACAGGGTTAGAAGTCCGACTGCATCCTACGATCTGTGTCGAAGAAATTCGTGTTGGCAAATTTGTCATTGTCCAAGGGCGTTCAACCCGGTTTTTCTCGATGCTGACCGATGTTTTATTGGGTACGTCTAGTCCCAAAATCTTGATGAATCCCCCTAAACCCGAAGAGGATTTTCTATCAGAAATTTTGATGGGTACAGGTACTTTTGGTACGATTAAAGTCAGTCCAATGTTGATGTTAGAAGACGGCGAATTACGTCCTGTAAAGACTGTTCCCGTCCATTTTTCTCAAGTCTATGAATCGACCGCCTTTGATTTTGCCGCAGTCTTTGGTTCAGAAACCGACCCGCAACGCAAAAATTTTTATATTGGTCAACCACTAGATATGGACGTTCCGGTTTGCCTAGATTTAGAACGCTTTGTTGAACGCTCCAATGGCATTTTTGGCAAATCAGGCACCGGAAAATCTTTTTTAACCCGACTAATTTTGAGTGGCGTAATCAAAAAAGAAGCTGCCGTTAATTTAATTTTTGATATGCACTCAGAATACGGCTGGGAGGCCACCAAGGAAGGCAAAGATGTTTCGACCGTAAAAGGCTTACAACAACTGTTTCCAGGCCAAATTAAAATCTTTAGTCTCGATCCCGAATCCAGTAAGCGACGCGGGGTTAAAGCTGCTCAAGATATGTCGATTAGCACCGACCAAATCGAGATTGAAGACTTGGCTTTAGTCAGAAATGAGCTGAATATCTCTGAGGCTAGTCTTGAAAATGCGATTATTTTACGCAATCATTTTGGGGTAAGTTGGATCTCACGATTGGGCGGGATGTCTAATGGGGAAATTCAAGAATTTTGTCAAGAAAATATGGGTAATGCACCTTCGATCATGGCTCTACAACGCAAACTAATTCGACTCGAAGACCTGAAATATATCAAGCAAGTCTGCCCCCATGATTATATTGGTGAGCTAGTCCAAACCCTTAGTGCCGGTCGCCATGTAGTGATTGAATTTGGTTCTCAGGGTTCGCTGTTGGGCTACATGTTGGCAACTAATATTATTACCCGTCGCTTACACCAAACCTATGTCAAAAAAGCTGAGAAATATCTCCAAACTAAAATCCCTAGCGATAAACCCCGCCAACTGATGATCACCATCGAAGAAGCTCACCGTTTCCTCGATCCACGCCAATCCAAATCCACCATCTTTGGCACCATTGCCCGAGAAATGCGTAAGTATTTTGTCACCTTACTCGTTGTTGACCAACGGCCTTCGGGGATTGATAACGAAGTCATGTCTCAGTTAGGAACCCGGATCACAGCCTCACTCAATGATGATAAAGATATTGATGCCGTCTTTAAGGGTATGTCAGGCGGTCAAGCCTTACGTACCGTGCTATCTCAGATGGATCCCAAGCAGCAAGCCCTTGTCTTAGGCTATGCCGTACCCATGCCCGTGGTAGTGCGAACCCGCGCCTATGACAGTCAGTTTTACCGTGAAATTGGCGCTGATCTGTGGGATACCCGCCCGACAGAAGAGATTTTACGCGAAGCTGATCTGGCAAAAGCAGACTTAGGATTTTGAGGTATTGAGAATATCAGCAGATTTAATTTTTTATAAAATATCTTGTAAATCTAATACAAACTCTGGTAAAACAGTTGTTCCCAAAAGTATTTTTGGAGCAAATAAAACTTCAGTAGCCTGGCCGGGAACATAAATCGCTACACAGTTAGTTTGTGGGTCTATTAACCAACCCAGTAAAATACCATTTTCCAGATATTCGCACATCTTGGCTTGGACATCGGCTAAGCGATCAGAGGGTGAACGAAGTTCAATGACAAAATCAGGACAAATTGCGGCGAAACCACGTTTTTCTTCAGCCGTAAGACCATCCCAGCGTTCGTGTTTGATCCAAGCGGCATCTGGTGAGCGAATAGCGCCGTTAGCTAATTTGAACCCAGTAGAAGAATCAAAAACTCTGCCTAACTTAGAAGACCGATTCCAAAGCCATAGCTGCGCACTCACACTAGCATTGCGCTCACCCGACTCACTGCTTGCCGGAGCCATCAGTACCAGTTCTCCTTTGGCTGTTTTTTCTAATCTTAATTCAGAATTATTTGCGCATAGAGTTTGGAACTGCTCATCCGTCAATTCCCACGCTGGACGTACCTGTAAAATCAGACTAGTCATAGACAAATTATAACAGTGCCTCTTGGTTCAAGCCCCAGCCAGGATCAGACAACAACTACTTTGAGAGCTGTCACTAACTCTGCCGCTAAGTCTTGCGCTTGAACTCGGATTTCTGGCACAGCCGTGGACTCCCAGCGTGTTGCTTTGCGAGCTGGACCTAAGGTGTACAGCAATGGAGAAACCTTGCCATAGATATCCCGTAAAGCACCATTCTCTTCGGTATCCAGACCTAGAGCTAGCGCGTCAGGACAAAGTAGCGCCTGCGTCCGCAAATTTTCTAGTAAAGGATGCCCAATACGATGGTAATTACTCTGAGGCCCTGTGCAATTGATAACCCAATCTACTTCAAAACTCTCCCAGTCTTGGGTATGGCGTTTTTGGAAAATAATATGAACCCCTTGGGCAGATTCACGATAGGTATGGATGCGTCCAGCTTGGACTGAGAGCTGACCATGCTGCTGCAAATCATGAATCCGAGTTGTAAGTTCGGGAGCAGTACGATGACGATGTATTTCCCAATAAGGACGGACATGGCGCAAAAATCGCTCTTTGTCCGAGGCTGATAGTCGCGCCCAGAGCTGAGGAGTTTCTGCTCGTAAACTATCAATTACTGTCTGCCAAGATATTCCCAGACGGGCAGCCTCAGCAATCTGCTCGCGCACCTGACGCACCAAAGCTCTGAGTGAGGTAGGTAAAGGATTAACCATAGGTGGGATATCTTCCTGGATACCCGGTTGATGACTTTGGGGTAAAAGACCATGACGGGATACGACCCGTATCTGTCCTTGATGACCCTGGGTTTGTAAAGAAATAGCCATATCGATCATAGTTAGCCCCGAACCAATCATGGCAACGCGGTCGTGAGGACGAATTCTGGTTAAGACTTTGGCTTGCCAAGGATCGGCAATATAACGACGACTCCGATAAAAACTGTTGTCTTTGAGCTGGGGCTGGCCAGGAGGGAAATTGCCGAGAGCGAGTACTACGCGCCTAGCCCACAGGGCTCCGCCACAACGCAGAGAAATCAGTACCCCCTGCGTGGCGCACCGTAGTTCAATTGCCTCATCAGTGAGCCATTCTAAGACTACACCCGGGGCGGCTTGGGTTTGGGCATTGTGAAGGACGGTTTGCAAATAGAGCCCATAGATACGGCGTGGAGCAAAGGTCTCTGAGGTAATGCCCGCCTCTGGTTGCCAAGCAGAGTGTTGTTTTAGCCAGCGCAAAAAATGGGTCGGGTCGTTGGGTAAAGCACTCATGCCTAGGGCAGGCACATTGAGTAAATGCTGTAAATTTTGTGTACTATAAGCAATACCTTTACCAATGGCGGGCTGGCGTTCGATAAGCACGATGCGTAACGGGTTACTCGATTGGCGCAAAAGCTGCACCGCTGTCAGAGTGCCACTACATCCGCCGCCAATAATGGCAAGTACTGGAGCTTGGCTAATGGATAGCATGGTTGTCATCTCCTGCGGTACTGAGTAAATAAATTGTAAATGATTTACGTTCTGAATACAGTTAAATTAAATATAGGATTTAGATTGTTTGCTGGGGGGTACTATTGTCCAAACATAATCCCAAAATCTCCACATCACGTAAGACACCGCTCATATTGGCAACGCCGGGTAAATAGCCCCAGCGGATAAATCCACAGCGATGACACATGGCGAGGCTCGGTGGATTGTGGGCAAAAACCAAGGCGACCAAACGCCGAAACCCAAGGTTGGTGGCTTGATTGATAAGATATTCGAGCATGATGCGACCGATACTTTTACCCTGATAATCGTTTGCTACATACACTGAGACCTCGGCGGTCTCAAAGTAGGCACCACGTCCTGAATAAAAGTGACTTAGCGATCCCCAAGCACTGATTTGTGCCTCTACCTCGATCACAAATAAGGGATAGCGTCCCTGATGTTGCTCAAACCAACTCTGACGCTGCTCGACGGTGACGGGGGTCAATTCGGCTGTAGCCTGATGTCCGGGAATGGCTTGGTTATAAATTTCAATGATGCGTGCATGGTCGGGCGGCATTGCCAAACGGATGGTGTGGGTCATCGGTGTTGTAGGTGAAAGCTCTTCTTATCGTAAAACTAGTCGGGCTTTCGTAATAGATGTCAGGTACGCACCGCCCATAAAAACAGCCTATCCGCAATGTTGCGCTCAGCCTTCGGGCTGGGTGAGGATTGGAACATGAGCGCAACCAGTGAGGTCGTGAACAGCTTGTTGCGCTCAGCCTTCAGGCTAGGTGAGGATTAGAACACTTTGATATAGAAAAGTAAATAAGGAAACAAGGTTACACAAAAAGGAAAGCCGTCATGAGCAATGTCGAACAACAAGTGATAGAGGGGTTACAGACTTTACCCACAGAGCACCAGCCAGAGGTCTTGAATTTTGTTGAATTTCTACGCACAAAAACGGGACTGTAAATTAGATTGTGTCAAAGGCCAAAATGCAATAAACCCCATCTCAGAAACAAGGAGTGGAGCATGACCTTCCGACCAGAACTAATCGATGAATTACTCAAAGACTATCGCAACCCAGAAGACCTGATGGGTG
>JBBRQP010000088.1:0-11575 GCA_038226175.1 Gloeobacterales cyanobacterium | reverse complement strand
GTGCTTCCAGAGCAACCTTGGCCTTAAACGCTGAGCTGTGTTTTTTGCGGGTCTCTTTCATCTCATTGCTCCTGTTGGTGTCCAGTTTACGGAGCAGGAGACTCGCTTAACTAGCTGTCCAGTTTTCTGGATCCACTATAGTTGACGTAGTGACAGCCTTCATAGGCACGAGTAACCGGTAAAACTTGAGCAAGATGTTGCAAGAACTCCTGGGAATTCTTGGCAGTGAGGCGGAAAATTACGACCATCATCTGTGTTTTCTCCTTAAACTTTGGCAAGCGGTTGTTCAGCAGTTGCGGGCACAAGCTGCATGAGCGCCACCATCTGTTTTCCTACGCCTCTGGCAGAGGCAGGATTTTGCCCAGTCACTAGGCGATCGCTCACCTCTACATAAGCCTGAAAGTTACTTGCCTGGCAATGGGTAGCACCTAGTTCCGTGAGCTTGTCTGCCAACAAAAAAGGCACTACATCCGATAGACCAACGGCGACCTCCTCTGAGTTTATGAAGCCCGCCACTGTCTTACCTGCGACTAGAGGCTCACCAGTACTAAGGCGAACGGGAATTAGACCAGCGGGACCGTGGCACACTGCACCCACGACCCCTCCGGCTTCATAGATTTGAGCTGCGATCGACGCCAATTCCTGGTTCTCTGGAAAATCCCACATGGTTCCGTGTCCTCCAGCATAGAGGATGGCATCGTAGCGGGTTGGCTCGATCGCACTGGGAGTCAGTGTGTTCTCTACGCTTGCCACTTTTGCGGCATCATTCAGAAATGCCCTGTTGCTGGGGTCTTGTAAATCAATGCCAATCATCGGAGCTTTGCCACCTTGGGGGCTGACAAACTCCACCTCAATTCCAGCCTGCTCAAAGGCTTCATAGGGATGGGTCACTTCAGGCAGATAGAACCCGGTTTCCTGACCCGTGTTTCCGAGTGTGTCATGACTGGTTAAAACAAAAAGAACTCGTTGGGCTGACATTTTGATTTCCTTTGGGGTTGAAGAGTCAGGAGATATTGCAACCAGCTCTGTGCTCCGATAGCTCCATCCTATGCAGAGTCGATCTAAAATACAAATTATAAAAACGTGGTTTTGCTATAATTTTAGTTATGGTTAATTTAGAGTGGTATCGTAGCTTCATTCAGGTCTACCGCGTTGGTACAGTGTCGGGAGCCCCAAGCTCTCCACCTAACGCAACCTACAGTGAGCCAGCATATTGCACCGCTAAAAGCAGTGTTGGGGCAACCTTTGCTTCAACGGATGCCCAGAAGAATGCTGCCAACCGATGAGGGCAAGCGCTTGTACACTCAAATTGCGGCAGCGATCGAGCAGTTGGAGTCTGTCACCCCTCGAGGTTTGCCAACGAATGTAACCCAATTGATTCGCAGTGGCATACCCCAGGAATTTTTTACAGAATGCATCCTGACTCGACTGTGCAGTGGGATTAGCCACCATTTTCACATCAAACCCCTGGCGTTCTAGTGCAGCCTTGACGTCCTTAGCTTCTTGTTCGACATTAGTTAATTTGCTCCAGGCTTTATCTTTATAATTACCAATCCAGATGACTAGCGCATGGCTTTCTTTATAAAGGATGACAAGATTTTTCTTACTCGACTGTGACTTCAGCGCACCTCCCGCCAAACAAGTGACCAAACCCAATGCCAAGCAAACTTTCCATAATCGGTGAAATTCTAGACATATCATTATTTACTAATGGCCTCCAGCGACTTCACTAGATCCGGGATTTGCAGATTTTTCTGAGCTTGGAATTGAATCTCAATTTTGTCATCATTCTGTAAGACAACGATGGTTCCGCTAGGTAACCGGGATCATTTTCAATCTTGAGTTTGCCAGTTTGTTTATCTTTGCGAATCAGTATCCCGCTGTACTGCGCATCACGATAAACGTCTAATAACATTTTGGCTAGCTCCGTTAAAGCCACTACGCCAACTAGAATATAAATCAAAGGTAAACTTTTCGTTTCATCCATTGTTTCAGGATCACTAGTAAGACTTCCCTTAAAATCTAAGGCTTCGCTTACCATTTTTACTTTTCATTGAGGGAGTCGCCACTCAATTTCTGTACTGGTTGCCTGTACGTAGGCAAACTGTCTAATAAAGGGAAAGCCGCCTAGGGCTCCTATACGCACAAATAAAACTTGTCTACGGTTTTTTACTTGATAGGTGCTTACTTATGGTCTGTGTATTAGCACCAATTCATTTCTTGTGTTAGGGCTAAGAAATTTAAATTTGCGCTTGCTCTAAGCTCTTCGTGTAATCCCAAAGATACTCTTACAGCTCAGGTGTTAGGCCATCCAGAGAACGCGCTACAGTAACAGAGGAGCTCGCAAGTCAGTCGTAATGCAACAACGTTGGTGGATTCTTGCCTTAGTGGTCGCCCTCAGTATGGGGTCGGTGTATGTGCTATTGACCCGTCCGATTTCCCAAGGACTAGACTTAGTTGGGGGAACCCAATTGACGCTTGAGGCTTCACCCACCAAAGAAGTCCCACAGATAACACCAGAGGTCTTGCAAGGAATTAAAACAGTTCTTGAACAGCGGATTAACGCCCTGGGAACTAAGGAACCTTTGATTCAAATTCGTGGCGAGAAGCAGATCGTCGTCCAACTTCCCCAAGAAAAAGACCCCGAACGGGCGATCAAGCTCCTCGGGGACACGGCGCAATTAGAATTTAGAGAAGAGCAACCGGATCTCGGCACCGGGATTGTCAATGCTAATTGGAAAAAAACTGAACTGACCGGTAAAGAACTCAAGGATGCCCGTCCCCAAACCGATCAAGGCGGGAAATGGGAAATAACCCTCGAATTTACGGAACGTGGCGGTCAGCTTTTTGCCAAACTCACGGGCGATCTCGGCGGCACAGGCCGCAAATTAGGCATATTTTTGGATGATAAGCTCGTTAGCGCACCAACCGTAGGCGCCGAGTTTGCAGGCGTTGGCATTACTGGAGGACGGGCGGTTATTACGGGCGGATTTAAGATTGAAGAAGCCACTGACCTCGCAATTAAACTGCGGGCTGGAGCATTACCAGTACCGATTACTGTCGTGGAAAACCGTACCGTAGGCGCGAGTCTCGGGCAAGATAGTATCCAAAAATCAATTTATGCCGGGATCGCAGGCGTTGCAGCGGTCGCTGTGTTTATGTTGGGCTATTATCGCTTACCTGGGCTGGTGGCTGATGTCGCTTTAGTGGTTTATTCTCTCTTAAACTTGGCACTTTACGCGCTGGTTGGCGTAACTTTGACCTTGCCTGGTATTGCAGGCTTTATCCTCTCAATTGGGATCGCAGTCGATGCTAATGTGCTGATTGCTGAACGGACTAAAGAAGAATTGAACTCAGGTAAAAAAATCTTCTCCGCCGTCGATGCGGGGTTTGACCGAGCTTTTGCCAGTATTTTAGATGGTCACGTAACCAATCTGATTGCCTGTGCGGTGTTGTTCTGGTTAGGTAGTGGTTTGGTGCGCGGCTTTGCCGTAACCTTGGCGATTGGGGTGACGATGAGTTTATTTACAGCAGTTTCCTGCTCTCGGGTGCTGTTATATTTGGCCTTAAATTTGCCTGCCTTACGTAATCCCTGGCTGTTTGGTGCCAAGCCGACGGTCTTAGCTAAATCTACCCCAGCAAAATCTTCATGAATAGCGCATTACCGCCCTTGATCCAGCAAATGCTAGAACCAGCTTTTTATCCTCATCCGGTAGCCTCGGTTAACCTTGTTCAAACCCATGGAGCTTACGTTCTTTTGACGGGAAGCCATGCCTACAAGATAAAAAAGCCCGTTGATTTTGGTTTTATGGATTATTCAACCCTCGAAAAAAGAAATTTTTATTTACACGAAGAATTACGCCTCAATCAACGCCTTGCCCCGCAGCTCTATCAAGAGGTGTTGCCGATCAGCCAAACGGGCGAACACTATCAATTTGGTGAAGGCACTGCCGTCGAGTATGCCCTACAAATGGGCGAATTTCCCCAAGAAAACCTGCTTAGTAATTTATTTACTCAAAATGCTGTGACCCTAGCGCATATGGAAAACCTAGGCAAACAAGTTGCCCTCTTTCATCAAAGAGCCTTGGTCAATGACCATATCCGCAGCTTTGGTAAACCCGAGTCTGCGCAGTTTCCGATCAACCAAAACTATGAGCAGACCACAGCACGGATTGGCTCTGTTCAAAATACCGATCATTTCACTCAGACCAAAGCCTTCACCGATCACTTTTTTGCGACCCAAACTGACCTCTTAGAGCAACGGCTCACCCAAGACAAAATCCGCGAAGGCCATGGTGATTTGCATCTTGGTAATATTTGCTTGATCGATGATCAGCCAGTGATTTTTGACTGCATCGAATTTAACGAGCCCTTTCGTTTTATAGATGTGCTGTCGGATAGTGCCTTTTTGGTGATGGATTTGATCGCCCGTGAACGGTCTGATCTGGCCTTTCGGTTTTTGAATACCTATTTGGAATGGACAGGCGACTGGGCGGGTTTACCTTTATTGCCCGTATTTCTGAGCTATCGTGCCTACGTGCGTGCCAAAGTCACATCTTTTTTACTGGATGACCCCGCTGTGGGTACCGAACAAAAAGAACAGGCAGCGCAAAGTGCCCGTAGTTACTATCACCTGGCCTGGAAATTTACCCAACCCCAAACCCCGACGCTTTATGTCATGCAAGGGCTTTCTGGTAGCGGCAAATCTACGGTCGCCAAAGCTCTATCTCTGCGATCACCAGCGATTCACCTGCGCTCTGATGCGGTGCGCAAACATTTGGCTAAATTGCCGCTACTCGAAAAACTCCCCCCTGAATTTTATACAACAGCTTCTAACCAGCAAACCTATAGTGAACTGCTTAGACTCGCTGAGATTATCCTCGCAGCAGGCTTCAGCGTGGTCTTAGATGCTAAATATGAGCAGGTTGCCCAACGCGCCGGAGCCTTAGCCCTAGCCGAGAAACTTCATATTCCTATCAAAATTTTGGCCTGTTCCTGTGCACAAACTCTCCTCAAAACTCGGCTAGACCAGCGCACAGGTGATATTGCTGATGCCGATGCTGCACTGATATCCCAACAAAAACAAGCCCAAGAAGCCTTTAGTGCAGTCGAATTAGCTTGGGTGATCCGCATCGATACGGAGCAGCCTTTGGTCTGGGAACAGATTATTTAGTGTGACGTCATTACTCAAATAGCATCAATCTCGATTCTTTTCTCCTCAGACCCTAGACGCATTTCGTGTAGCTCGCTACACTATGTCTACGGGTGGGGTGCTACATGCAGGTAACTGGGGCTTTTGCGGTTGTAGATAGTTTATGTCGTCAAGGGGTTCGCCATATATTTGGCTATCCGGGTGGGGCGATTTTGCCCGTTTATGATGAGATTTATCAAGCTGAGGCCGCGGGTGCCATCGAACATTTTCTGACGCGCCACGAACAAGGAGCCGCTCACGCTGCTGATGGCTACGCCCGTGCCACGGGCCGTGTCGGTGTCTGTGTGGCAACCTCGGGTCCTGGGGCTACCAATTTAGTGACAGGTATTGCAACTGCACATATGGATTCGGTGCCGATGATTGCCTTAACCGGACAGGTTCCGCGCCAAGTCATTGGTTCAGATGCTTTTCAGGAAGCGGATATTTTTGGTATTACGCTGCCGATTGTCAAACACTCCTATGTCATCCAAGAGCCGAGCGAGATTAGCCGTATTTGTGCCGAAGCCTTTTATATCGCGGGTAGTGGGCGTCCGGGTCCAGTTTTGATTGATATGCCCAAAGACGTGGCGCAAATCAAATTTGACTATGAGCCAGTACAAAAAGTCCATATTCCTGGCTACCGTCCGACGCTCAAGGGCAATCCTCGCCAAATTGCAGCGGCTGTCAAATTGATTCTCGAAGCGGATAAACCCTTACTCTATGTGGGTGGCGGTGCCGTCTCAAGTGCCGCCCACCAGGAATTATTAGCCTTAGCCGAACGCTGCATGATCCCAGTTACGACAACGCTGATGGGTAAAGGTGCGTTTCCAGAAACCCATGCTTTAGCTTTGGGGATGTTGGGGATGCACGGCACAGCCTTCGCAAATTTTTCGGTCACAGACTGTGATTTGCTGATTGCCGTTGGAGCACGCTTTGATGACCGCGTGACGGGACGCTTAGACGCCTTTGCAGCCCGCGCTAAAGTAATTCATATTGATATTGACCCGGCAGAAGTAGGCAAAAATCGTGGGCCGGATGTGCCGATCGTGGGTGATGTACGCCAAGTGCTCCAAGATTTGCTCAAAAAACTAGAAGTCTTACGCCCCCGCACCCAAAAATGGCTGGAGCGTATTCAACGTTGGCAAGAAGATTATCCCCTGGATAATCCCCATGATGGCGTGCGGCTGTATCCCCAAGAAGTGATGATGGCTTTTCGAGACCGCGCCCCTGATGCCTATTACACGACTGATGTCGGCCAACATCAGATGTGGGCAGCGCAATATTTGACCAATGGCCCACGCAAATGGATCTCTTCGGGGGGGCTTGGGACGATGGGCTATGGCTACCCAGCAGCCTTGGGCGTACAGGTTGGTGTTCCGGGTGAAGATGTGGTTTGTCTGAGTGGTGATTCCAGTTTCCAGATGAACTTGCAAGAAATCGGGACAGCGGTGCAATATAACCTTCCGGTCAAATGTGCGATTATCAATAATGGGTGGCAAGGCATGGTGCGCCAATGGCAAGAAGCCTTTTACGAAGAACGCTACTCGCACTCCAACATGCAACAAGGGATGCCTGATTTCGTCAAACTCGCAGAAGCCTATGGGGTCAAAGGCGTGCGTATTGACCATCCTGACCAGCTCAAACCAGCGGTAGATGAAATCATGAAGGCCCAAGAACCGGTTATTGCCGATTTTGTCGTGGTCAAAGATGCTAACTGCTACCCAATGGTACCCAGTGGTGCCAGTAACGCCCAGATGCTCGGTTTACCCAAGCCTGTACCCATCGATCTCAATCGTATTGAACTGATTTATTGTCCCCATTGTGGTGCCAAAAATCCCTCAATCAATAATTTCTGCCCTGAGTGCGGCGGCAAGTTATAGGTATCCTTACAGTAAAAAACCCCCCATAGGTACCTATGAGGGGCAACTGATCAGACCATTTTAGCTACTGGTTGAAGGTAGAAGTCAACGTACCTGCCCAATAGTAATCAAAGGGATAACGCAGTAGGTCAACGGTGGTAACGCTACCAATGTTGTAGGGATTACCAAAAGAGCAGTGGACAGATACCACCGCTTGGCTATCGGTAAAGATCTGGTTAGGTGTAAAAACACCAGCCCCAGGCGTAGGTTGGACAATAGGAATAAACGCCTTGCCCACTAACCCACCGGAAGAGGTCACACCCGTACAGGCTACGTTTTGCGGACCACTACCAACGAGATAACCAATTCGCAGACCGCCGTTGGTGCCATCACGCTGTAGTGTCAAGACATCTGTCCGCGCTAGGACAAGACCATTACTACCTGTACTAAAGGCTGTGTCATTGATACGACGGGTCACAATCCCAATGTAGCCAAAGGTGCTTATCCCAGAAAGTGGAGAAGGCCCCGTGCTGCCACTCACGATGGGGACTTGGGAGTTGCTGGTTTCTAAACCCTGACGTACAGCACTTTTGACCTGTAAGCCGACAGAAGGGAAGAAGGTCGCAACGGTGGTCGGCACGAGGGCGGTGTTAACGAAGTTAATATTCAACTGACTATCGGTACCACTACCAAAACCGATGTTGGCGTCTTTGCGGGTTGAGCTGACATTGGTCAAACTAAAGGTCGCAAAATCCTGCTCCCAGTTGTAGCGCAAGCCATAAATACCGGTCACAGCAACACCGGGCGAACCAAAGGCCGACCACTGATCCCCAGGATTATTGCTACCAAATACGCCCGACTGGAGCTGACCATAAAAGGCATCAGCACCAATCAAAAAACTGCCCGCAGGTGGGACATTGCCGATATTGGGCTGAACCCCGGAAGGACTTTTGAAGTTCAAGCTAAACTTGGGAGCCTTGAGATAGCCTGTGGTATCCCATGACAAATTATCGAGAGCAACGGCTTCAGCCTCCATACGGCTCGCTTCAGCTTGTTGTTGAACCGCGATATTAGGCTTTTGAGGTTGGGCGAAGACGGGACTCATCAAAGTGAGTCCGAGAACAGACACAGTAGCGGCAGAAAGATAGCACTTCATAGGATTAACTCCTTCGTGTAGGTGAACTAAATGAATATTTCCTGATAGGAATACTCACTTGATTGAACTTGATTAAAAACTCTAAAAATAGGATTTTTAGAGAAAATTTAAGCAAGACTTAACGCAAAGCAAGATTAACTTAGCATGATATCTTAGAAGAATAGTTAATTGACACAAAATTTAAGTCATCAAGCAGTTTTTGATGATTGCACTACAAAAGTAACGACTTGAATATTTGATGATGCATAATTAGTTAAATTGATCTAGGCTATTGCTATCAGTGATTACCGCAAGTATGGAATTTAATCCGGCTATTCCGTTGAGTGTGATGGTATTTTTTTTAGCGGCGTTTGTTTGGCCGTTACTGCGTCTCTGGCGACGCACGGGTACTTTTGCCATGGCCTTCCAACGCAATCGCGATCCAATTCAACGGATTGTCGGGGCAGCAATTGCCTTTTATATGACTGGGTTTTGTGTTTGGGCAGGGGTTTACAGCGCACTAGGGCCGCGTGCCTTGGGCGTATGGGTATTACCAGCCCCGTTTATTAGGCTGGGCTGGGGTGTCTTGGCTATAGGTCTGGGTTTGACTATCACAGCTCAGGCACAAATGGGCTCATCTTGGCGCATGGGTGTAGACCCCGAACCCACGCGGCTGGTAACAAGCGGCCTCTTTCAACTTAGTCGCAACCCGATTTATACCGGGATGTTGACGACCTTGATGGCCTATCTGTTGATTAGCCCTTGTGCCTACTTAGTGATGGGCTGGTTACAATTTACGCTATTGATCTCGCTACAAACGCGCTACGAAGAACAGTCTTTGCTACGCACCCACGGCGCGCTCTACGCCCAATACGCCAGTGTCGTCGGGCGGTTCTTTCCGGGCTTGGGCAAGCTAAGTAAGCCTGACTTGCCGGCGGCTGACCCAGTATTGCGTAGCTAGCAAACTAGCAATAAATAGCTGCTCTGCTCCATAGCCCACCACCATGCCAAACCTGCGCGCCAATACCCCATAGCCCACAAAAATCACCATGGCACCCACACATAGCCAAGGCCACTGGGTCTTTTGCCAAAGCACGCCTCCTAAGACCAGAGCAATCACGATGGTCACAATGGCAGCGAGCGGCGGGCCCGGGGGAATTGCGTGAGTGTAATACAAAACGCCACCGACAGTAACGGGGACTAGGTCGATATCTACGAAGTCCGTGAATATACCGTAGCCAATCAAACCTAAGGCGACAACCCACATAATAGGACGCAAGAGCCGCTGACGCAGAACGCCCCCTTGGCGCACCAACTCTAAGGCAATAACGATAGTGAGCGGCGTCATCAAAACGTGGAATAAAAAACGAGGACGACTCAGGCTCTCCAAAAGTGGCCCCGCACCTAACTGATTACCCAAACAAATCAACAGCGTATCATAGACCAATCCCATAAGTTCGATGGCTAATAATAGGCTGATAGAAGTTTGTACGCGCTGAAAAAGTTTTAACTCACGAAAGAGAAAAAGAAGGTTGACGCAGGTGTATAGCGGATACAGAAAAATACCCATGTGATTTTAAAATATAAGGAGTAAAAATATCTTATCTAGCTATTATTAAATTTTAGGTAGCCTAAATTACTTCTTCACATAAATTTACCTCTACATACTAGATAAAATATTGTATTAAATATGTTTAGCGATTTTGCGTTAGGATGCACCTATACAATCTCAATGCTCCGACCAATGCTACAAAACTTTTGGTATGGTGTCGCACATAGTACGCATGTAACCACAAAACCCTACGCGCTTACTTTTATGGGTCATGAAGTGGTTTTGTATCGAGGAGCTGCTAGCCAGTTAATTGCCTTGGATGGGCGGTGTCGGCACCGGGGTACGGCCTTAGCCCAAGGCTGGGTCGAAGGAGATGGTATTCATTGTCCTTATCATGGTTGGCGTTATGAAGCTGATGGCAGCTGTAGTCATGTCCCGGCTAATCAGCCAGAGATGACAATTCCGCGCCAAGCGCGTCTACGTGCCTATACGGTGCAGGAGCACTACGGACTGGTCTGGTTATTTTGGGGTACCGATCTGACCCAAGCTCGAACGCCGATCCCCAGTTTGCCGGAATATGCTACCCAAGGTTGGCGGACGATCCATGGGGACTTTACTTGGGATGGACCGCTCACCCGGGTCATTGCCAATACCCTTGATATGGCCCATGCGCCCTTTGTCCATGCCACGGCCTTTGGGCGCAAGGCGTCGCCAGCGGTTCAAGCCTATAAATTGGAACAGCAAGACTGGCGTGCTAGTGGCATGATTACTTTTGAAACCAAACCTGCCTACTCGCTGAAGCTGATCCTCGGTAAAAATCCCCCTAATGGTTCTTTCCGAGCAACATTTTATATGCCTAATATTACGCGGGTAGATTTACAATTTGGTCAATTTCATTTTGTACTCTTTTTGATTCATTTACCTATTAGTGAAACTATGACGATTACTAAATGGCTACATATCCGCAACTTTATTACTACGCCCCTAGCTGATAGTTTTATGTATCGCGATGTGGTTAAAACTTTTACCCAAGATCATGGTGCTGTGCGTAGTCAGCTTGATGCCCCTCTAGATCTGAGTGCTGAAGTTCATGTGCCTTCTGATGCCCTAGAGTTAGCCTTTCGTAAACTTTATAATAAAGCACTTGCCTTAGAGCGCAAAGATCAATTACAGATAGCTAACAAGTTTATTTAAGGTGATACACTTTTATCACAAGTTGCTTGCAAGTGGCGAATGGCTTGACTAAAGATAAGCAGAGCCGAAGATAGCTGATCTGATATTACCAAATCAGTTAAAATTTCATTGATATCCAGCTGTTTACCTAATAGAGACACGGTGAGTGATGCCTCTGTAACAACACGTCCAGCCATGGTAGTCACGATTTCGGTCAGTGCAGCTTGGGCATGGAGCGCTCGTGGCGAGGCATTAAATAAAGCAATCGGTTTACCTATAAATTCTTCTGAACTAACCAGCCAATCTAGGGCATTTTTGAGGGTGCCGGGTAGGCCATGGGCATATTCGGGTGTTGAAATGAGCAATCCGTCAGACCACTTGATGTGTCTGCGTAAATCAGTCACTGATGATGGTTCTATTGGCTCAAGATCAGGATTGAAATGAGGTAATTTATCCAGACCACGATACAACTGTATCTCGACATAGGGCGGTGATAATACAATCGCTGCCTGAAGTAATGCCGTATTATACTCTTTCCGTTTGATTAGCAGGTTTTTGTTCTAGGCCACCAGTGGTAGAACAAGTATCTCTTGAGCAACTCGGTCTGCTTTGATAAACTACGACATCGTTGCTCTAATCGCTCTTCCACTTCTTCAATCGTCACC
>JBBRQP010000087.1:0-11724 GCA_038226175.1 Gloeobacterales cyanobacterium | reverse complement strand
GCTAGCAGATCTTGTCTTTCTGGTTCAGACAGCTGGACAACGTATTTTTTCTGCACGGGTACCCCTGTGGCTGTATTCGGTATACCCTCATTTTTCCTCATTTTTTATTCGTCAACCTACTTGTGGCTGCCTACTAGTGTCGGGAGCGGTTGCCGAATAGCCCAAGCTGAAATATTCCAACGCATGACAACTCTAATCAGAACCTGAGCTTATTATGAGAATTATTCTCATTTTTGGCAAGTCTACTCAGATCATCTCTCCCCTTGATTCTAGTAAGGGCGTCATTAATTCTAGGAGCACTGACAGGTAGGCTTTCAGCTGTACCCTCACCGATTAATCAGCAGCATAACGAACGCTCAGGTTCGTCCGACCGCTACGGCTGGTTAGGCGACGGTTTAAGTTCGTTTCGCATACCAGGCATGAATAAGACCCGTCTGGAGAAATAAAACAGGGTTAGTAAAGCCGCCCGAACTAATAATTGCCGCGACCTCTTGCGGTGGCAAGATGCCTACATCACGGCCATACGAAACACGAAAGCTCTCAATCTCTTCGGCAGGCAAACCTGCTTCTTCTAGTAGGCGTAGCCAGACTTGGAGAAGTTCTTTGTAGGCTGTGGACGACATATCAGAAGCTAAATCGGCACTCGCCAGATAGCCATTGGGCAAAAGTCGCTCTGCGATTTGGCGAAAAAAGTCTGTCCGCGCTTCTAACGAAAGAATGAAATGAGAAACTAGAAGTGATGTAGCCGCGTGAAAGGAGCCAGAATCTGGAAGCGAGTCAAGATAGCCTTCGTGAAACACACAACGAGATGCATAGCCGCAGTCATGGGCGCGACTACGACAAATATCTAGCATCGCGGCAGAAGGCTCGACAGCAGTAAAAGTCCAATGGGAAAACTTCTGGGCGAGATAGGCTAGCTCCAAACCAGTCCCTGCACCTACACAGAGAATTCTGGCTGTGTCAGGAAGGTTAGAAAATACCGTACTGATCAGTAGATGTAGGGTCTCGCGCAGGGGTGCCAACTTAGAGAAACGCTTATCGTAAGATGAAGCGCGCTCTTGGTCGAAAACTATGGCTGATTCTTGATTTGCCATTTTGAGATGTGGTTGTGCGTGAGTTTCCTAATAACCTAGCTCACTGACCAGCAGGACTGAGTGAGCTATGGATTTGCTGAACCTGTTGGGCTAAGGCTACATTGGGGCTACGGGACGGGAATAATCACTGCCCGAGACCTGAAGTACCCGGCACATCAGCGGCAAGCTATAAAAAGTCACGCTCCATCTCCACCCGTTTAAGCTCGCGGCGTAAGCGCACTAATTATTGACGCTCTGGGTTGTCAAAGGACTTTGTGGAGTGCTCTGCTCTTGCCTTCGACGCGAGCGTAACTGACCCATTTATTTAATGTCTATTTACTAATACCCATTTTCCTGGCAATTTGGGCGATGGGTTTTCCCGATTGTTCGACGATACGGGCGGCCTCTGCTTTCTGCTCAGCGGTAAAAATACGATGTTTCTTGGAATTCATGACGGCCTTCTGCTAACGAAACAACTCTAACGAGGTATCCATTAATTCCGGGGAAGGTCATTCTGTATAATTCCGCTTGTAATTTTCTAGAAGCCATCCACTTACCCGCTATCGTCACCTAGCTTAATTGATGACATGCCCTAGTCAACAAGACAAAAGTACGGAGAGGGTGGGATTCGAACCCACGGTAAGTTGCCCTACACAGCATTTCCAGTGCTGCGCCTTAGACCACTCGGCCACCTCTCCAAAAGACGCTTTACAACTCTAACACGGATGCCGAACTGGGATGGGGAGACATTTTCTTTACCAAAATTAACCCGTTGTCTAGTTGAATTTACGGATAGACAAATCTATGATGATTGTATCTAGTCAGGTTTTATTTATTCATGTATGCAAGCAAATCTCGGTTTGATGTAGGGTCTGTTATCAGTTTTTTTTCTCGTTTTGATCCCGCAAAATTACTTAACTTATGGCTGTTTGGTTGGCTAGTTTGTTTTTTTGCGCTCTTCCCGGCAGCTCTAGCCCAAACCTCTACCCTCACAACCATGCATAGTTTTGAGACCTCTGGTGGCGGCTATACACCCCATTCTGGGCTGATCGAAGGCAGTGATGGCTACCTTTATGGCACCACAGCAAGTGGCGGTGAAGATGGCTTTGGAACTGTTTATAAAATCAAAAAAGATGGCACAGGGTTTGTTAGTTTGGTCAGCTTTGACTTTTATAGTAATGGCAGTTACCTACTGGCTGGCGTAACTGAAGGCAGTGATGGTTATCTATATGGCACCTCCTCTAATGGTGGCAATAGTTCGGGTTGCGGTTTAGGCTGCGGCACGCTCTATCGGCTCAAAAAAGATGGCACGGAGTTTTCGACGTTAGTTACGTTTAATGGTTCGACTAGTGGCAGTATCCCGACAGCTGGGGTGATCGAGGCTAGTGACGGGTATCTTTATGGCACAACCCAATACAGTATGCCCTTTGATGAATTTTATTTTTATGGAACTCTCTACAGAGTCAAAAAAGACGGTACAGAGTTTAAAACGTTACTTTATCTCTACAGTAGACCTCAGGCTGGAGTAATTGAGGGCAGTGATGGCTATCTCTATGGCACAACCTACCAAGGCGGAGCCCATAACTACGGCACCGTGTATAAAGTCCAAAAAGATGGGACGGGATTTAACCCGATTGTCAATTTTGATAGCGTCAGTAATGGCGCTAATCCCTATGCAGGGGTCAGTGAAAGCAGTGATGGTTATCTCTATGGCACGACGGTGGGACCGAGTTTTGGCACGCTCTATCGGGTCAAAAAAGATGGGACTAGCTTTACTAAATTAGTTACTTTCGATGGGGTGACCCAAGGGGCTAATCCCTATGCTGGGGTGACGGTGGGTAATGGCGGCTGGCTGTATGGGACAACCTATCAAGGCGGCCTTGGTGGTCATGGCACAACCTATCAGGTCAAAACCGATGGCACCACCTTCAAGATGCTCTATTCATTTTGTGTGACGGGCGTACCCTGTAACGATGGGGCTAATCCCTATGGCGAAATACTTCAGACTAGTTCGGGTCTACTTTACGGCACGACTTCGGGTAATGGCGGTAGTACGCCCTTTGGGGGTACGATTTTCAAACTGTGTCGCTCACGAGGTCTGCGCTGCTAACGGGTGATGACCAACCTAAGCCAGGGCGCACCAAAATATCGCCATAAAACTCATCTTGCTCTAGGTCAATCAGGCCACGGGTCGTCAGAAAGAGCAATGCCAAAAATATGCCTAAGCCATCACTACTACGGGTCATCATCTCGTCTAGGCCAATCACGGACGCAACTTGAAAATAGTTAGCGAGCGTTGCTTTAACTTCAAGGATCAGGGCTTCGAGGTTTTCTTGGTGGGCTAGTTCTTTAATCTGTTCCATCGAGCGCACGGCACTACGTGGACTCGGTGTGCGTAAGGGTAAGCGTTCTTGGCGTTCAAGACGTTCGGCGGCCTTGAGGTGAGCGAGCAGGTCTTCGAGGGTCAAGGGACGGGTAGGCAGATTTTGGGGCGCGGCAAGACGGCGTTTGAGAACTTGCTCAAGGGGGATCGCGAAATTTAGTAAGTCTGAGGGTTCGTCCAGGATAAAAGATTCATCGACGGTTACCAGAGGAAAAGTCTGTGCTTCGAGGACTTGGGCTTTGAGATGAATTAGTACTGAGGCATAAAATAACGCTTGGCCTGTAATACCAAGATCGCGACTGGTCAACTGCCCCAAGGAGGCCAAAAAACGGTCGGTTAGCTGCACTACGTCGATATCCCAGGGATCAACCTCGCCCCGTTGCGCCAAATCTAACAGTAAAGCAATTGCATCTTGCGTCATGGTTTACGCCCCAAGTGTTGCCTCAATACTGACCAAGGTGAGCATTGCCAATAGTCTATATGAGAAATGATCAAATTTTGGTCATTGAGCTTGAGTTCACTCCAACCGCTAATCGTAATACGCGGCTGCCAGGGTAAGGGTGCCTGCCAAGTCAGTGTCCAACGGGTTTCTATGTGATGCTCAAGGCGTTTGATTTGATGCAAAGTGAGTTGGGGTTGCCGAAACCAAGCCTCAATTAAGCTAATCATTTGCCGATAGCGGCTGACACCCCGAAAACGACTTAGGGGGTCTTGGAAATAAACCTGCTCAGCATAGATACTATAGGTTTGGTCGCGTGGGAAACGCTGATAATCGGCCTTGAGGACTTCCAGAATATCCATTTAGGCGGGTTCGAGGATCAAGGTCTCACCGGGGGCGGGTGTCAAAAATTTTACCTCTGGATAATCTCGGGCTAGGGCATGACGAAATTCTTCTAGGCTGCCTATAGTTTGGGTCAAGTTGGGTAATATGCCTTCGATGGTCACTTCAGCCTGGGTCGTAGGTATGACAAAGCGCGGTTGGAGCTGTTGGACTAAGCCCAAAACTTCAGTCTTGCCCATAATTACTTGTCCGAGTAGTGGAAAAATCTGACCTACTACCGGAACCAACAAAATATCAGCTTGGCTAGGCACATAAGCCGAATTTGCTGAGCTAGCACCGTGAGGTTCGTAATAGAGGCTCAGCCCGCTACTGTGATCCCTTAGCAAATAGCCATTTTCTAAGTCCATACCGACCTGAGCACCGCTCATCGCCTGGATCTCTAGGTCTCCTAGATGATAAGAAGCACCGGGTTTGAGTAAATGAATATTTTGGTAACCTAGATCACTGACGACTTTAGCAGCAGCAGCGGAGGCCACCACAGGCAAAGCATGGTCAAGTTGCGCTAATGTTGGGCGATGGCAATGATCATCTAAGCCCTGAGATAACAGGAGAATATCGATAGTCGGCAAGGTCTGTGGCGTAAAAATCGGGTTGGCTTGCCGCGCTCTAAATAGCCAAGGTTGTCCATAAAATGTCAAGTCCCTGGTCAACCAGGGGTCAAGTAATATGGTGTGTCCAGCCATCTGCACTAGCCACGAATTGAGGTCAATGCGGGTGAGATTCATATATTGCCATGATACTGGGCACACACCAAACACGATGTACGCGCCGGGTCATGCGACCTGAATTAAGTTAAGTTGAGAGTAATACAGGAGCAGGGCATGGGTAAAGTAATCGGCATTGATTTGGGGACGACCAATAGTCTAGTGGCCTGGATGACCCCAGACGGGCCACAGGTGATCCCTGATCCAGCCGGAGAAGTACTCTTGACTTCCTGTGTGGCCTTTGATGCTGCCGGGAAACCAGTCGTGGGCGCCGAAGCGCGTCAAGGTAAAGCCGCCCCGGCAGAGCGGACATTTTTTTCGGTTAAGCGGTTTATGGGTCGGGGTCTCACCGAATTTGATGCGCAATTGCAGTATTTGCCCTATCCGGTAGGGGGTGATGGTCATAAGGTATTTTTTCCGGTGGGTGAAAAACGCTATACGCCAGTCCAACTGTCGGCAATGATTTTGGCGACCTTGAAACGACGCGCTGAACGGTATTTGGGTGAGTTAATGATTCACGAAGTCGTTATTACGGTGCCAGCCTATTTCAACGACATTCAACGTCAGGCGACCAAAGATGCCGGAGAAATGGCTAAGTTGGACGTGTTACGCATTATCAACGAACCGACCGCCGCTGCTTTAGCCTACGGTTTGGATAAGAAAAAAGAAGGGATGATTGCCGTTTATGATTTTGGTGGCGGAACCTTTGATATTTCAATTTTGCGCTTAGAGGGCGGGTTATTTGAAGTGATCGCAACGGCAGGTGACAACCAACTTGGCGGTGATAATATCGATGACCTATTGACAGCGGCGTTACTGCAAGAGATTCAGGATAGTCATGACCTGGACTTGAGTAATGATCGGCAATGGATTAGTCAGATACGCTTGCTTGCCGAACAAGCCAAAAAGGATTTATCTAGTCAAGCAAGTGTGCGAATTGTAGCGGATTTACCTGAGGGTAAGCAGTTAGACCGTTTGATTAAGCGGGAAGATTTTGAAATGTTGATCGCGGGTTTGGTAGAGAGAACCTTGATCCCCTGTCGCCAAGCCCTCAAAGATGGTCACTTGAGCGCATCTGAGATCGAGGAAGTGGTATTGGTGGGCGGTTCGACACGCATTCCGCTGGTCAAGCAACGGGTTCAAGAGCTTTTTGGGCGTAAACCCCATGATGAACTAGACCCTGATCAAGTTGTCGCTCTCGGGGCAGCGGTGCAAGCCGATGTCTTAGCGGGAGGGACTAAGGATGTTTTGCTACTTGATGTGACGCCGCTTTCGTTAGGCATCGAAACTCTGGGCGGGGTGATGAATCGCCTGATTGACCGCAATAGCACGATTCCTTGTCAAGCTCGGGAGACCTTTACGACCGCGGTCGATGGTCAAACTGGCATTGATGTTCATGTTTTGCAAGGTGAACGTGAACTAGCGCAGGATAATCGCTCCCTAGAACGCTTTACCCTAAGTGGATTTCCGCCGATGCCTGCGGGTTTACCTAAAGTCGAAGTAACCTTTTTGATTGATGCCAATGGCATTCTCAATGTGACGGCTAAAGAATTACGTTCGGGGGTCGAAGTATTTAAGGAAGTGCGACCGACTTCTGGGTTACAAGATGAGCAAATCGAACAAATGCTTGAAGATGCTTACACCTTTGGCGAAACCGATTTGCAACAACGCCAACTAATCGAGGCCAGGGTCGAAGCCGACCGGGTTTTCCCCAAAGCTGAAGAGCTGCTCACTGCCGTAAGACCGCTCTTGCCAGCCGCTGAATTACGCCCAGTCGAAGAAGCCCTAACTACACTTAAGACTTGTTATGCCCAAGTTGATTACAAAGCCATTACCGCCGCCCTAGCTAACTTGGAAGAAGCCGCCAAGCCACTGGTCGAAATACGGGTCAACCAGTCAACCCAACAAGCCCTACAAAGCCGCTCACTAGATGAAGTTTTGAGCAAAGTGGAACAAGCACGGCGCAATGTTTGAGTATGTTATAAGAGTTGAGGTTAATCAGAGATCAAAGATGCTAAAGCGTTGGGGTTTGAGTTTAGTTTTAGTAGGTTTGGCGTTACTCAATTCATCACACGCCCAAACTCTTGATCTACAACAGGTTTTGGCTAGATCCAAGCAAGCAGCTGGGGGGTCTGGCTGGGATAAAGTTTATAATATTCACCTCAAGGGTAAGGCAAAAGTCAGCGGTTTTGATGCGGATCGTGAGGAATGGGTTGACGTGTTAAAAGTACGGTACGCTCAGCATTTTCAACTCGCTCTTTTTAGTGGTGGTCTTGGTTTTGATGGCACGACGGCCTGGGGTCAACAGCCTAACAAGCCTGCTACAACCGCAACTAGTGGGGATTTTTATGCCGCTCAAGTTAGCCAAGCGAGTCGCAAAAGTCTGGCCTATTGGTATCCCCAACGCTGGGCTACCAAACTAGTCTACTTAGGTGAGAAAACTGAGCAAGGCAAAACCTACCATGTGGTTACAGCAACGCCTCAAGATGGGCGTGCCTATGAGCTTTGGTTTGATCAGGAAACCTATCTGCTGTCCCGTGTCGGTTTGGGTGGTGGCGTTTTTGCCGAGCTCTCTGATTACCGGACTGTTGATGGGCTAAAGGTTCCTTTTTTCGTTAAGGCCGATCAACAGGAAAGCAAGCTCAATAGTGTGGAATTTAACGTTCCCATCTTGAATGATCGTTACCAAGCGCCCGTCGCCGCAGCACCACGACGACGCTAATTTTGCTAAGAGCTTATACGTTGCGGCTGGCGAATTCTTCTTTATGCCAGTCGATTTCTAACCGCTCAATCAGCTGATCGGCTTGCTCTCGGCTTAAGTTGATCAAGTCGGCACTGTTACGATACGTCTTAGCAAAAGTGTCCCAATAATATTGGTTGAGAATTACCAAAGCTCGTAAACGATCTGTGTAAGTAAATTCACCAATCTTGGTGAGCTGTTCGGGCGTGATACTGCTCATTAACGTACAAAACGCGGCATGATCTCAGCACTCGTCATTAAGCCGTAAATCCCTTGTTGGTGCAAAGCTAGCCCCGCTTTTAGGTAACCAAAGGCTGGACCGCAGACATTAGCTGCCATTGAGGTCTCATCACCTAAGGTAAAGGTATGGGTTGCTATACGTCCCTCAAAGGTACGTCCCGTAACTTGGACATTGGTACTCAAAGGCTTATTAGGACTACGGGTATCGACAACACCCCCGACACTGACGCGCTCACGCGGACAAATGCCCAACCGTTCCAAGATTATGTCATCCGCATGTTCCATATTTTCCAGGGTAAGTAAGCCATTGGTACGATCTAGTAACGCCGTGATTTCGGCATCGGTCATCTGACGGGCTTGCTCGACGCTATAGCCGGGTAAATGACCAATATCTTCACGGACTGTCGCCTGATAGTGTTGCCACGAAGCAATACCCACGCCAAAAGTGATTTTGACACTCAGGACTTCTTGAAAACTCTGGCTGGCTAATGAGGCTGCTGCCGTCAGCAAGCCCGGTGTTGCGCCACAGCCAGTGAGATAGGTGATTCCGGCTTTTTGCAAGTCAGCTTGGAGGGTGAATAATTCCTCAACGGCACTACTGCGTTTGATGGCATCGACTAGTACCCCATGCCAACCAGCGGCGATAAATTTGCGAGCGACATCAGCCATAAAGGTATTGGGTAAATTTGGTAAGGCTAAGAAGAAACCATCTACAGGTAAGTTCATAACTTGAGCAATACCCTCGCTGTCTTCGTGACCCCAAGTTGTCATAGCGGCAACTGTGCCTTTTTCTTTAGTGGCACTCAGGAGTTCGCTTAGGGGTAAACCTTGCGCACAATGTGCCCAACCGCCCCTGTCTGCTACAGCGACTAAATTCATTTCTTGTTTTTGGGACAAAACCACGGCTGCTGCCTGACCTAGACCACCGCAACCAAGAACACCTACCCTGATTTTGTTCATATTATTCCCCAGCACTGGCCTAAATTTTACCCTATTATTTGTCTTATGTTCATCTAACCTCTGAGACAGCCCTCATAGTAAACTAAGATAGTGTTTCATCATTCTCTTATGCCCTCGCAGATGCAACGTCTAAAAATTGAGCAGTTTTATGTGGCAGATACCTATCAGCAAGATGTCACACTCGGATTAACCCATACTCCAAAATTTTTGCAGCCTAAATATTTTTATGATGAGCGGGGTTCTCACTTATTTGAAGCAATTTGTGATTTGCCTGAGTATTACCCAACCCGTACCGAAACTCAAATTCTTCAGTCAGCTGCTCTTAATATTTTCCGACTGATAGGTATCTGTGAATTGGTTGAATTAGGATCAGGTAGTTCTACTAAAACGCGAATTCTTTTGGATGCGCTTACTCAACTTGATTATCCGCAAATCTATCTGCCAGTAGATGTCAGTGCTAAGATGTTAATCAGTAGTTCAGAAGATTTGATCGATACCTACCCAAATTTGACAGTTCAAGCTCTGGTTGCTGATTACGAGCATGTCTGGTCTGGCTTACCGCTCAAGACCCTACCGAGACGTGTAGTAATTTTTTTGGGGAGTACTTTAGGAAATTTTTCAGCTCAGGAGTGTGATAAGTTTTTGACTCAGGTGTCTTCTGCCTTAGAACCGGGAGATTGCTTTTTGTTGGGGGTTGATTTACAAAAACCAGTAGCGGTTCTTGAAGCTGCTTATAATGATGCTCAAGGTGTTACCGCTCAATTTAACTTAAATTTGTTACGCCGCTTAAATCAAGATTTTGATGGTAATTTTGATCTTACAAAATTTAAACATTGGGCTTTTTATAATCAAGATCTTCAGCAAATAGAGATGCATCTACGGAGTGTGTGTACCCAAGAAGTTTTCTTAAAAAAATTAGGCTTGACTGTTGATTTTTTGAGTCAAGAAACTATTCATACTGAGTCCTCTCGTAAGTTTGACCTGTCAGCAATCAAATCTCTGTTAGCCCAAAAATCACTGCCAGTCACTCAAACTTGGCAAGATCAGCAGGGTTGGTTTGGCCTCCTGTTAGCCCAAAAGACTTCAGATAGGTAGGTTATGCTGCTGGCAATAAATGGCCCCTTTGAAGAAGAAGATTTCGATGAGATGTACTGGCATGATGTACATATTCATGCTCTTGCATTTTCCTGTGAAACGTTTCAGTTGTTTATGGATATTGACTATATCTTTGCCTGGGTTAATCCAGAACCACCTGATGTTTCTTATTCATTCTGGAAGGCTCCTTGCACTTTAGTCTTCTCCTATGTTTACGACTTTACAGCGGATATTGAAACAGGATTCGGACTTTGGATTGATAAGGTCATCAGAGAAGATGCCGGACGTCCATGGAATGCCGACTACATCAAAAGAGAACAGCAATGGATATGGACATTTGAATGTCAGGAAGGTGAATTCTCGTTTCATGCAATAGACTATCAATTATTTGTGAGAGCTCAACCGACACAGACAAAGTCACAGGTTTTTAGCTGGGAGGGATTGCCTTTAGCTGTATCCCCTTAACAACCCCGTAATTTATTGACATTTAATGTTAAATCTTAGCAACAATAGTACGAACATTTAAACATTTGCGGGTGGGCAGGAAGATGGCAATAGATTGACTTATTTCCATCGCTTACAGAGATTTATCTCCCAAGACCCCCTAAGGTATGGCGAGGAAGATTACAACGTTTACTGTTTAGGGAAGGACGACCCTCACTTCCCAATTCATCAAGGAAATTAGTTGTGAATGAACCAAAAGTAGATATTTATGAAGCTGGTGGCGGTGATCTTGCTATTTGGGTTAACGCTGGCGGGGCTATTTGCATCAAGTTTTGTAGCGAATTTAATGATCCGGTCGAACTTGCAGAACATGAAGCCTTGAATCTAGCTAATCTTTTAATTCGTTTGGTTAAGGAACAGCACGAATAAGCCACTCAACTAAATATGACAAGTGTTATGAGTAAACCGGGCACGATTAACAAGAATAATTTGACCTCAAGCACTTATGGTTCTTCTCAGATTGAACTATTTGAGCCAGCGCAACGACTATACATAAAGATCATGCCATAAGTCCCCGTTGCTAACCTAGCCGCAACCTGATATGCGTTCCAACACTTACCCTATTGTGCTGCTGCCACCTGACCTAAGGGCGGCTCAATCTGCGTATCCGCCTAGCCCTGCTTTTAGAGAGCCGCCACCTCCAGCCCCCAGAGACATTCCGAAAAGAGATCCAACTATCCCTACTTTGCTCGGTGCCGCTTTAGGAGTGGGCTTTATCACTGATTATTTTATGCATTTATTTCCCTACAGCCTTATCCTCAGCGCGGGGATCATACTTTCTACCCTAATCATCGTATCGATACCATACTTCACCTATCCTGGGCGTAAGCGCAAGTATGACCGAGACTTAGTTGAGTATTCCCATACTTTAAACCTTTATAACCAACTAAAACGCCAACATGATCAGCGGGTGCAGATTAGTTTGACACCCCAGCGTATTGACGGCTATCGCCAGGAGCAAGTCCGCCAAAGTCTTAAAACCACCTGCTCTCACGACCATCTCAATCTTGATGCGCAGCGTGGTGCCAGCGAACAGCAGTTCCTTATGGTGGATCCGGTTGTTGGGACAAAAATGGGTCTAAGTTAAGCGAGACTCTGCCTTGAATTGGGGTCTAGATTTCTATCTCAGCACCATATTACCATATCATCTCCTAGCGACATTTTTCTGCTTGCTCAAGGCAACT
>JBBRQP010000086.1:0-11887 GCA_038226175.1 Gloeobacterales cyanobacterium | reverse complement strand
GCAATTATTCGTTGTGAGCCTTCTTTATTGAAGTAGGCAGCTAAAATCCGTTGGCGCAGATCCACTGAATATGGTTTTCCCATCACCCTCTCCATTTAGTCCAATTAATATAGCTCTTTCACTTGAAAATTGCTGTATGCGCCGCTCTAGCTATCCTTAGTTATCCCCCTTACCATCGTGGACTTGTCGAATGGCAAGCTAGCAAAAATCTACGTCACAAAGCCATACAACTGCAACAGCAACTCGATACCCTCGAAAACCAAGTCCAAAATCTGCGGCAACGGGCAGGGGTCAACAAAACTACTCCCGCCAAACCGCTGGCCTTGGGTCAAACCCTGTTTTCACCAGTTGATGCCCTGATGACCCAAATCCAGATCCAACTGGTTTCATTATCCGGGGAATTTAGCCAAGCGGTACGACCTCGGATGGAAGCTGTTTTGACCCAAGAGGCAGCACGTCC
This sequence comes from Gloeobacterales cyanobacterium, assembly GCA_038226175.1. Lineage (GTDB taxonomy): Bacteria > Cyanobacteriota > Cyanobacteriia > Gloeobacterales > Anthocerotibacteraceae > JBBRQP01. Next base: position 11,427 of record JBBRQP010000086.1, on the reverse strand, counting down.
TTTTGGTGTCCCCATCTGTGAGATCACCCGGATCTCTTCCTATTTTTGGTTCCCGCAAAGACACCCTAGGTAAAGGTACCGAAAGTCATAATGGCCTAGATTTACCAGCTCCGGTCGGTACACCTGTCTACAGTACACGGGGTCATTGCTAAGTCCGGTCGGGTTAATGGCTATGGCTTTAGGACACTGTATGGACATCTTTCCCGGATTGATAGTGCCGGACAACAGGTCGCACGCGGCACACAAATTGGTGCAGTGGGTAGCACCGGACGCACAACCGGCCCTCACTTGCACTACACGGTGTTTGATCATCAGCAAGCCGTTGATTCCCCTAGATTATATGAGAGGAGCACCTAGCTAATGTTTTTACGCAAACACACGACGAGTCTGACCTTTTTAGCCAAAGGTAGCTTAATCAAGGGTGATTTGAATATTGCGGGTAATTTACGGGTAGATGGCACTATTTGTGGTTTTGTCGAAGTTGCCGGAGACCTCGAAGTTGCGGCTGACAGTTGCATCGAAGGTTCCGAAATCCGGGCTCAAAATGTGATTGTTCATAGGGTAGTCAAAGCTAATCTGCTCCTAATAAATTAACCCTTACTAAGAAGACAGCTCTGGAAGGAGATGCCCAATGTTCTAGTTTAGAAATTGCCGATGGTGCAAAGTTTTGTGGATATACGACGACCAAAGATAAACAAGCTCTGCTGCCCACAAGCTATACCTTGGCTCAGTCAGACCAATTGACCCAGATACCAAATCAACCTAGTAAGGTCTCTAAAGGAAATTAACGCTCAGTTAGTCGATAAAGTGGGGTTTTGTACCAATGATAGAGAATTTCGATATAGGTCATACCTTGATTAGCCATTTTACCCGTCACTTTTTGATCCATCATTTGGCCTGAAGTTTTTGGTATGAAATAACCCTTTCCGTCACTAACCCAGTTGATCACAGCCTCAGCCCGATAAAATCCACGTACATCGCCTTTACCCAAAATCACGCCCTTAGTTGAAGCGACGGCTTGGTCAGCCCGGGGATGATTGAGAGGGGTACTCTGTCCGGTCTTGCTATCGAGACGGGCTAATCCGCCATACATTTGATCCCGTTCATCATCGACTAGGTCATAATATTTTCCCCACTTATGCTCAAAACGGCTGCCATAGGCATAAGTGCGCGCTGCAATAGCCTGTGCCATCAAGCCCTGCAAGCCCCAACTAGCTGGCATTTCACGAGGTACAACGCCCCGCAGATAGGTCTCACTATCGACCCAATTGACCGCCCCAATCCCGCCTTTAAGCGGTTCAAACCTTACCGTGTTGGGATACCAACGGTCACCCAATAAAATATAGCCAGCATTTTTGAGAGTGATGATACCGGGCATATCTGGCGTAATACGTTGATATTTGAGTGCCTCGAGGGGAATGATTTTGCCATTATCTAAGACCAACTTAGCTGGAGCCGAGACCGCAATATCCAAAACTGGACTAGGGCCCTCGACCAGAACACGCACCGGGAAAGCTCGCGCTGGAAGTAGAGATAAGAGGAGCAAAGCTCCCAAGCAACAGGGTAAGCGTGGCATTGCACCTGTGGGGAGGAACTCTTACCTAGTCTTACAGCAAAGCGGATTAACGTCCACTAGCAACCAACCCGTATCCGCTGCACTCAGGGGTAAACATCACTCTTTGCTAAATAACCCGCTCAGGAAACCGCCATCTTTTTTGACTTTTTCATTACGGAGTTTGGCAAGTTTTTCGAGGAGTTCGCGCTCTTCATGATTGAGTTTTCCAGGAGTTGGGATGGTAACTTTGATAGTCAAATAATGATCCCCACGGCGAGTCAAATTATTAAGGCGTGGTACCCCTTTGGCACGTAAGGTCAAGACAGTTTCGGGTTGGGTACCAGGTGGGATATCAACTTCCTGCTCAGCATCTTGTTTTTCGAGAATCGGAACGCGCAATTTGGTGCCAAAAATAGCTTGCAGATAAGAAATCGAGACTTCTGAGGCGATATCCATACCATTGCGCTGGAAAACCGGGTGCTCATTAATTACCAGTTGAATATATAAATCTCCGGGCGAGCCGCCTTTGACCCCAGCGTTACCTTCGTTGGATACCCGTAGACGGTTGCCTTCATCAACTCCGGGCGGGATCGTGACTTGGGTCGTGCGCCGGGTGACTTGACGCCCCTGACCGTTACACGTCCCGCAAGGATCCTGGATCACTTGTCCTTTGCCACCACAGGTCGAGCAAGTGGTGACTTGGGTAAAGACACCAAAGGGAGTACGTGCTGCTTGGCGGACTTGGCCTTGGCCATTACAGGTACGACAGGTCACCGGCCCACTACCGGGTTTGGCTCCGGAGCCACTACAGGTTTTGCAGGATTCGAGATGGTCAAAACTAATTTCTTTTTCGCAGCCAAAGGCCGCTTCAATCAAATTGAGCGAGAGGTCTAGGCGTAAATCATCGCCGCGCATTGGTCCACGGTTAGCCCGTCCTTGACCACCAAACATGCTACCAAAGGCTTCAAAAATATCCCCAAAGCCAGCCCCCCCATCAAAACCGCTTGCCCCGCCGCCTGCTGCACCACTGACCCCCGCTTCACCATAACGGTCATAGCGCACCCGGTTTTCTTCATCAGAAAGGGTTTCGTAGGCTTGGTTGATTTCTTTAAACAGATCTTCCGCCCCAGGGTCACGATTAACATCCGGGTGATACTTACGTGCCAAACCGCGATACGCCTGTTTTAATTCTTCTTTGCTTGCATCACGGCTGACTCCCAAAGTTTCATAGTAGTCGCGTGCCATAGAGGGTAAATCCGGAATTTGAAGGTTGTATTACTTATTGTTACCGATCTGGGGAACAAACGACAAGCAAGAAGCGTTAACGGATGCGACGCTTAATTTGTGCTGCATAACTCGCATTATCTAAGCCTTGTCCGGTGTAAGGGGTCAAGCCCGGTTTAGCATATTGCAACTGTGTCGAAGTAGTGTTACCCAATTGACTCTGAAGGGCTGTAATTCGCTCGGGAGCTGCCGGATGGGTACTCAAAAAACTAGGCGGCGATGATTGACTGACCAGCTTTTGCAAAAATTGTAGTAACCCTTGAGGCGCATAGCCCGCTCGTTGCGCAAACCCTAGCCCCAAGGTATCAGCCTCAAATTCATCCTGACGGCTATTGGGTAAGGTGAAAGCCAGATTAGTCCCCATATTGACCAGGGAACTATTGCCCATACCTAGCAGTGAAGTAACGCCTTGGGTCAATGCCGTTTGTTGCATCTGTTGTAGGAGGTGCTTGCGGTTGATATGACCAATTTCGTGACCTAAGACCCCGGCTACTTGTACTTCATTATCAGCAGCCTTAAGTAAGCCTGACGTGATATGAACATAACCGCCCATAGTCGCAAAAGCATTGATCTGAGGGTCAGTGACGACCGTAAAATGATAGGGAATATTGGGACGGTTGCTAGCGCGCGCTACCTGCTGACCTACTTGATTGACATAGGCTTGAATTTGAGAATCAGCATAAGGTCGTGATTGTTGGGTCAAAACTTGACGGTTCATCTGCTGTCCGAGAGCCACTTCTTGCGCATCGGAGAGGTGAGAATATTGATAGAGCTGTGCCCCTTGCATTAGTAATTCCAATAAAGGAACTGCCTGTACAGGAGGAGTCGCAAATATTAGGTTGCAACTCAGGCTCAAAGCCAACCAGTGCCGATAATTCACGGGCAAAATCCAGCGCATAGGCTTATCCTAAACCTTCATAACCCAGTCTCATCTACTCTCAGGCGCAATTTATCTAACTGTGTCCAGCACTTTTAAACATCGTGAGTAGACCCTGTTGGGCAACGAGTAATTCTTGCACTAGCGCAATAATTGCCACCCAAATCATCGCAGTCATATCAACACCACCAAATGGGGGAATAACTTTACGCGTCGGTTTGAGTACTAGTTCTGTAGGCCACACAATCAGCGAATAGGGAAAACGATTGAGTTGAATTTCGGGATACCAAGTGAAGATAAACCGCAAGATAAATAGCACAATCAAGATGGGCGAAGTGACCACCAAAACCCACCACAGTACATCAATCATCATTAGCTCCCGTTAAGATTAGTTTAGCTTGCTTGTCCGAACATTGCCTGTTTCATCTCTCGTACCGCCCGCTCTATACCTACCAAAATCGCCCGAGCCATGATGCTATGACCAATATTCAACTCTTCCATGCCTGGAATTTGGGCTACAGAGCGAACATTCCAGTAAGTGAGACCATGTCCGGCATTGACCCGTAAGCCCAGATTTTGAGCTTGGCTGGTCGCACTTTGCAACTGATAAAGCTCTTTGCTCTGCTGAATTGTACCTTTAGCCTCAGCATAACGCCCTGTATGCAACTCAATCCACTGGGCACCCGTCTGATGCGTGGCTTCGAGTTGGCTCGGTTCAGGATCAACAAATAGACTGACCGGAATACCCGCACTTTGTAGCTGATCGACCGCTTCACTGACCCGACTTAGGTTACCTGCTACATCGAGGCCACCTTCTGTGGTGACCTCAGCGCGGTTTTCGGGGACTAGTGTCACATAATCGGGCTGGACTGCGAGGGCAATTTTGACCATTTCAGCGGTAACTGCCATTTCCAAATTGAGCCGTGTACGCACTGTTTGTCGTAATACATGGATATCGCGGTCTTGGATATGGCGGCGGTCTTCGCGCAAATGAGCCGTAATACCATCGGCTCCGGCGAGTTCTGCCAGTACTGCAGCGGCAATCGGGTCAGGCTCTACGGTGCGTCTAGCTTGGCGGATGGTTGCCACATGATCGATATTGACACCCAAACTTAACATTGGCTGCAACCCGCTAAACTTCTCTTGATCCATTGTGGCATCTAAAATAACTGCCGCCTATGCTGAGTCAATGGTCTGAAGGCTTGCCAGTTGAAGTCAATCGTCCAGAAGTCAATCAAGTCAAAGCCGCTTTGGATGCCGATAAATGGAAGACCCTCATCCCCCTTCTCCCAGGAGGGTCTAATGCAATAACCCATAACCTTTAATAGATACATAAACTGCCAACCCAATCAGCAAAAGGCTAAACATAATCTGAACAGCTTTTTCTGGTAATAGGGGCAGTAGGCGTGCGCCGCCCTGGGCACCGACCAAACTGCCTAGAGCTAGTGCGATGCCATCGAGCCAAAGGACATCGCCATTATAGGCATGACCCAAGGTCGCCACAAGCGCCGTGGGCACAATCGCTGCCAAACTATTGACCACCGCAGCTTTAATTGGCATTTTCAAGAGCAAAGTTTGTAAAGGAACCATAATGGTACCCCCGCCAATGCCAAATAAACCTGATAAGCAACCAGCCAAAGCACCCGTAGCTAATAAGCCCACCTGTTCGGGACGACTTAGGGCAAGCGGTTCGTCTGAGATAAGAGATTTTTTGGTACCGCGCTGAAGTTGCATCAAAAAGAGCACCACCAACAAAAATCCCGCAAAAGCAAAGAGCAAATAGGCTTCAGAAATCTGACGCGCTAGCCAAACGCCGCCATAGCTCGTCAACGTCGCCGGAGCCGCAAGTAGCAATAAGACAGGCAAATTTAAAGTACCCATGCGCAAATTTTGGATACTGCCAGAAATAGCCGAAAGAGAAACTGCAACTAGACTCGTGGCGACAGCTTGTAAGGGAGAAGCACCGAGGGTCAGTAACAACGGAACCAACAAGGTTCCGCCACCAATACCTAGAATTCCTCCTAAAATGCCAACACCGACTCCCGCGAGGAGTAATCCTAAAAACAGCATCAGGGCAGAGTGACCCGAGTCAACGCCGTTAACATCGCTGTTTCTGGTGCGTTAGCCTCAATCAATGAATAAAGATGCTTAAACCGTAGATAGCCCGCCTTATCCACAACAAACTGACCGGGTAAAGGCGCGCCGAGAGCTTGTCCGAGACCATAACGACGAAACACTTCACAACTAGGATCACTCAAAAATGGATAGGGCAAGTCAAGATCGGCGACGATCTGGGCGGATTGGGCGACATCAGTACTGCTAATCATCAAAAGTTCGGCACCTTGGTTACGAATAGTTTGGTAAGTCGTCTTGAGAGCTTGAATATGAGGATAGCAAAAGGGACAAAATAATTTTTCGGTAAAAATGCGGGTGAAAGCTAAGACAACGGGCTGCTTACCGCGAAAGTCCGTGAGGCGTACTAACTTACCATCAACATCAGGCAGCACAACCTCCGGTGGTAACTGACCCACACTGAGCCGTGACAAGGGCGGGATGTAAATAAAATTTTGGGCAAAACGACGGTTAAACAGCGCGGAACGCATCGGGAGGCTACTAAGGAGTACTATTTTATGATAACGGTTCTGACTTTGCTCATGCCCTGGCTCTTTGTTGCTAATCTTGTTCCTGCGCTGATTCTCTACTTTTGGTTTAAGCAGACAGAGAAAAATTTGCTTGATGATTGGCAAGCTCTGTTTAAAGATGGCTTGGCCTCAGGCACTGCCGCGCTCTGGGTGGGCGTGAGTCTGATTTATTTTTTTGATAGTTGGCCGGAGATTATTGGCTGGTTTTTGGTGGTCTGGAGTCTTACCTATTGGGCGTCTGCTGGTTTGGCCTGGCAACGCTTGCAGGCGATACGGGCGGGTAAACCTGTAGCCGTACCCTTTCCTGACCGTAACCCGATCTCAGTAGCACCTTCAGCCCTGCCCAATCGTCAACAACGCCGTAAGCAACGCCGACGCGGGTCATGAATCGAAAATATTGGGCGCTGGCCTTGGTCTGGGCGCTGAGTCTCTTGTCAGTAGATGCTCAAATCCTAACCACTACAGCGACCAGCGAGCAGCGCGAAACCTTGGCACGGTTAACCAGTTCATTACGCGGTCGGGGTAACCGGGCTTGGCAAGATAGTCTGACCTTGCTCAAAACTGTGGTTAAACGTCAGTCTGCACCGCCTGAGGCTGTGGCCTACCTGCTCGACCAACAAGCAACTCTAGAAAACGTTGTCACGGAACTACAAACCCTGCCCACACCTGAGAGCCTACAACCTGTCCAACAAGCCTTACTCACGGGCTACCAACAACAAAGCCAAGCCCTTGACCTGATTTTACAATTTTTACTCACTGGTCAGCTCACACCCCTCGCCCAAACCCAAATTGCCACCGCTCTCAAAACTAGTCCCTCATTACTGCAAGAAGCTACAGCCGCCCTCAGCCCACCCGCCAAAGCCTCTATCCTCGACGTGTTAAAACAGAAGCAGCGACCTCCTGGAGTTATCCCTTGAAACGCACCCTGCTGATTTTTGTAACTTTGCTGACTTTGACGGCCTGTGGCGGCGGGACACCAGCTCCCTCCTCAACAACGCCTTCAACGAACGCGCCGGAAAGCCCGACAATACCTGCCCCTGCCCCAGTAGCAGCCACCACAACCGCCACAGTTACCGTCAAAATGGGCAGTGATAGCGGACAGCTAAAATTTGTGCCAGCTACGCTTACGGTCAAACCGGGAGATACGATAGCGTGGGTGATGAATAAGTCGGGTCCTCATAATGTTGTTTTTGATTCCGCGGGCACACCTGATGCAGAAGTTGCCCAAGCCTTGAGTCAATCCAAATTATTGAGTAAGCCCGGTGCTTCTTATATTTCTACGGTGCCGACTACGGCTAAAGCTGGCGTTTATAAGTTTCACTGTGTTCCTCACAAGACGGCGGGGATGGTAGGTGTTTTGACGATAGCGCCCTAGCGGCTGATATCAAAAAAAAACAGTAGATGAGGGTTTTTTGATGTGTACGAAGTGGCTATTGCAAATGTAACTACACCAACGCTTCAACCCGAGGACGCTGAGAAGCCCGAATGCCTTCGATGGCATCACGATAGTTAGGGGCTTTGAATACGGCTGAACCTGCCACAATCGCATTGGCTCCGGCTTCAATCACCAGATAAGCATTAGAGGGCTTCAAACCACCATCAACCTCGATCCAAGGGTCAAAACCGCGCTCATCGCAGATCTGGCGGAGTTTCTGGATTTTAGGAATGACGGTCGGGATAAAACTTTGTCCACCAAATCCGGGATTGACTGACATGATTAAAATCAAGTCACATAAATCTAAGACTTCTTCGATCAGTACTAAGGAACTACCGGGGTTAAGCACAACGCCCGCTTTGACGCCAAGTTCTTTGATTTGACCCAAGGCGCGATGCAGGTGAATTGTAGAGCTGCTTTCGGCATGGACATAAATATGGTCAGCCCCAGCTTTAGCAAAATCTGCGACATAGCGTTCTGGCTCGACGATCATCAGATGGACATCTAAGGGCTTTTTGGTGACGGGGCGGATAGCTTCGATGATCAGCGGACCAATCGTAATATTGGGTACAAACCGTCCATCCATCACATCGATATGCACCCAATCGGCTCCGGCTTCATCGATGGCACGGATTTCATCACCTAGACGGCTAAAGTCAGCAGATAAAATAGATGGTGCAACAACCACGGATTTTGTAGACATGACGACCCTTGCAGTTCTTGATCTTAGTGTAATGGAATTAGGGTATAAATCACGGTGACCTTTTATCAGGGTAGGTATTCAAAAATTCTTGTAATGAGCTGTGAGCACAGCTTTCAGGCTATGCAATTAGTTTTTCTTCTTGACAGGGGTACCTCTCACCTTTTAGGATCGGATGCCGAGTGCCACTGTAGCTCAGCGGTAGAGCACTCCCTTGGTAAGGGAGAGGTCACGAGTTCGAATCTCGTCAGCGGCTAATTTTTTATTGGGTCGGCTAAAATAATGTTCTCTGACACACGATTGTTAGGGCAACACCAAAGAACCTAGGATGCTTCCACAACTCCAAACTCAGTTGTTAACGCTTACTTCCCAAGAAAAAGCTGAAGTTATTCACTTTTTGTTGGATAACTTGACCTGGGCAGGTGTCGAAAAAACACCTAATATTTGTGGGGGGAGTGCTTGCATCACTGGAACACGCATTCCGGTCTGGGTGCTGATCAATGCCCAAAAGTTGGGTAAGACGGATCAGGAAATTTTAGCTAGTTATCCTCGTTTAAGAAATTCTGACTTGGTCAATGCGCTAGCTTATTACCAAGCTCACCTCGAAGAAATCCAAGATGAGATCAAGGCTAATGAGGCGTAGTGGCAAAACTCTATGCAGATGAGCAGTTTCCTTATCCGGTGGTAGAAGTATTACGGCGTTTGGGTCACGATGTCCTCACGGTGCAAGAATCTGGCAAGGCTGAACTACGCATTCCCGATGATAATCTATAAGGATGCCCCTCCGCCCCATAAATGGGGAACCAAGGCACTCTTGGGTATAAGCGACGCTTTTAGAAATAGAGCGTCAACGCTCTTTACTTTTCTAAACTTACATATCCAAACAAAGTATTAGCTGGGCTTCGTCCCCCATTTATGGGGCGGAGGGGCTTTTTGACCAGTGCTTTTCACAATAAGAAATTGTCTCACTAAGGGATAGCGTTCGAGTTGAATTGCCGCTACGTAAATAGAAGAATTTTTTACTATCTTCTGTGATGAAGATTCGCTGTGGAGAGGGTTTGGCGGTGATACAACAGATTTCTTTATTTTCTATGAGATGAAATGAGATAGTGAGCAAGGGACTGAGATTATTACCTAATTTTTGTAATAGGAGATCGCGTAACCATAATTCATAGCTATCTTTATTTTGTTTTTTATTGAATGTATTGTAGTCGTTGCTGAGGCCAAGGATCATCCCTTCGTCGTTAACGCCAATCAATAATTTGCCTCCGTCAGCATTGAGAAATCCGGCTATGGCTTTGATGATAACTTTCTCTAGGTCTTTGGTGTATTGACTTTTGGCAATGTTCCAGCGACCAGAGCCTTTAAATTCGAGATGGTGTCCTTCGCCTTGTTGAATGAGTTGTTTGATGGCTAGATCATCAGTGGTGGGTGCATAAGTGTGATAAGCGGCTAGAGCTTGTTTTTTTATTTCATCTTTGACGAGTGGAAATGTGGTCAAAATATAGCTAAATTCGTCTTCGGTGAGGCCATAGAGATGAGCGATCATACCGTCTAGTTCGGCGCGTAGTTTGGCACGATCAGCGGGATCACTAACACCATTATGATGGGAACCTAAGCCTATTTCTAGGGCAAGATCGTCAAATTCGGGTGTGATACAAATTAGTTTGGCGGCACGGGTTACGATTTCGTTGAAGTAGAGATCATTTTCGGTGAGACGAGGGATAGGGAGATTTTCAACGAAGAAAAAAGAAACGTGAGCAGTGACTTTTTGCCGAATTAAATAGTCAATAATAAAACTGTTAAATACTGCTACTAAATATGTTAACTGTATGTGATCCGTCATTCTATTATTGTATTGAATAGAATCATCAAAAATAATATCCTGAAAAACTTGGCCTAAGCTCATGGTATGAGGGCAAAAAACATTTGGTGAGAGTAATGTTGATATCATAGTTCGTTCGTCTGTATTTCTTGCTACATCTCGAAATGCTAAACGATATGATTCGTAGTCTAGTTTAAACTCATCGATATCAATATCTTGAGTTATGTTATTTTCTTTGAAAAGTTTTTTGATTTTTCTTAAACGATTATTTAAAAGTCCTTCTTTTGCCTCTGCTTCATCTAACCAATACTTTGGCTGTCCCCATTGATTTGTGAATTGATGAATCATCTTTCCTTCATAGAGTGGCAATCTATTAGGAGCAGGTAATTGTCTGAAAAGATGGCTATCATTAGTCATATGAAATTCATTAGTTAACTTAATATTCCACGTTCCATCAATCTTCTCCCCTAGAAGTGGAAACTTAAGCATTTTTTTAGCGATCTGTATATCTAGTTCGTTTTTGAATTCCATCACAGATAGCGAATCAGGAGACAGACGGCGGATTAGCGGGACATTCACTTCCAAACTATCTCGATTGGGGAAATGCTTTAACTCTTTTACATCATGACGCATAAAAGCAGTCGGGAACGCTTGGGTAGTGCCGCTTTTTTCAAAAGTTAGAATTACAAACTTAAAGCGACTATCTACGCCTTCAAAAATCATCTTAAGGTTTTCAAAACAAAATAGTCCCGTGATTTTAGTTTGACTAAAAAGCATCTCACGTAATTGTTTGGTACCTAGATCTGTATAGATGCCACTAGGAATAACTATGCCACATTCACCACTAGGACGAAGAAGATTAAAACATTGTTCGGTAAATAATTTGTAGAGATTGATATCCGTACCAGACTTTTTGCCATTAACCACGGAGATTTGATTTTTGTATTGGGGAGCCGACCGATAAAATGTACTCACATGAGGGAAACGACTTTGATAGGGACTGTAAATTAGATTGTGTCAAAGGCCAAAATGCAATAAACCCCATCTCAGAAACAAGGAGTGGAGCATGACCTTCCGACCAGAACTAATCGATGAATTACTCAAGGACT
>JBBRQP010000085.1:0-11910 GCA_038226175.1 Gloeobacterales cyanobacterium | reverse complement strand
TGACGATTGAAGAAGTGGAAGAGCGATTAGAGCAACGATGTCGTAGTTTATCAAAGCAGACCGAGTTGCTCAAGAGATACTTGTTCTACCACTGGTGGCCCAGAACAAAAACCTGCTAATCAAACGGAAAGAGTATTAGACTCTTGGATGTGCCAGTCAGCTGACCGACATCCGTGCTACCTTCAGTAAAAAGGGTTGCTGCCTGTATATCAGGGTGTAACACAACCACTAAGGCTAGCAAGCCAGATTTGATTACAGTGCTCATTGTAAAACTCTGGGGGAAAGTAGAGATTTTATAATATATACCGTGTATTTTTCTCACAAAAAGTATGCTGAGGTACATTGATCTCAGGGAATATACGTAGTGCAATTTGCTGACCTTATTTATTTGCTACTTGATAGATGTATTTTACTGCTCTGGTAATTGATATTGCGCGACTATTTTTTTGGCATAGGCTGGCACATGAGCTTCGAGCCGTTGCGGATAATTACGTTTGACATAAAGATAATTACGGACAAAGTGGGAATCAATTGAGAAACGTCCATATTCTAAGCCCTTGGGTCCTACTTGATTGACCACAATACCCAGCAGTTTTGCCGCCCAAACCGGAATCGTTACCCCTTGATCATAGAGGGCAATACCCTGTTGGGCTGCGGGTTTGCGGTTACCTTTATCAATAATATCTGTGAATTCTAATTCATCTTTAATTAAGTCAAATAACTTTTGTCCCTGGTCATTGCGCACCACCAGCCACTGCCAACCAAAGGGCGCACCCATGTAGCCTACTACCAAATCCGCTAAGCCATTCACATAGTCAAAACAACTCAAACAGGAGGGAGCAAATACTTCCTTGAGCTGATTTGTTTTTAGACCAAAAAACGGTACTTTCTCGATAGAACCGTCCTCATGGCGAAAGTGTACCTGGAAATCTTGCATAAACTCATAATGCACAACCGTTTGCGGTGAGCGGCTAGTTGTATCCAAAAATTTTTGTAGACCCTCGCGGGTGACATTATCGACACAGGGCGTCCCTAACACATAGAGTTCTTCGAGACCGATTTCGGCCTGCACTGTGCGTAAAGCCTGGATCTGACAGCCTACACCAATCGCTAATAACCGCTTGATCCCGAGTTCGGGAATCTGGTCGAGTACGGATAAATTCGGTGAAAGCGTCGGCTTGTTGACCCGACTCGCCAAAATTTCTTCACGGGTTCGCGCCAAAATCGGGCGTGGCGTAAAGCGGTCAGCGGGGTCACTTTGCACACACAAAACTGCATCCACCCAGCCCGCTTCGAGGGCGCGAATAGCCAAGGTCGTCACAATACCCGACCATTGGGCTCCCGCTAGGGGTTCTTTGCGTCGTGCCGCATACATGCCCTGCTGTACCCCAAAGTAGAGTTCACGGTCATTTTCTAGATCGCGCTCACGCCCATGAATCAGGCTTTCTAATTCACTAAGATGCTGCGTGATAAAGGCACAAGCCCGTTTGGCATAGCGTAAATAGCTGGTATCACACAGACCACATTCACTGCACTGAGCGAGAGCAGGACGGTTTTTGGGTTTGACGGTTAGTTTTTTGCGCTTCAAGATCGGGTACGCGAATTAGGCCAGTTCGTCCATTTTACGGGCGAGGGTGAAATCTTTGGCACTGATTCCACCAACATCATGGGTCGTCAAGTCAACGGTAACCCGATTGTAGACATTAAACCACTCGGGATGGTGGGCCATGGTTTCGGCAACCAGTGCGGTCTTAGTCATAAAGCCAAAGGCTGCAACAAAATCAGCAAACTTAAAGGATTTGTGCAGTTTGCCATTGAGGACTTCCCATTGTGGCAAGTTCTGGAGTTCTTCTAAAATTTCGGCAGCGGTGAGCTTATGACCCATGATTCAGACTCTGATATTGCTATCAGTATAAAAGTAGTTGCTGATCATGGGTTGACTCTACGGAAAGAGGACGCCTTTAGCCCAAGCCTGCTTCGGCGGCGGCAACAACCTGAGGATTGGCATCTTTGGTCAGATAACGCAGGACTTCGAGGCTCTTGGGGTCATGAATTTGTCCTAGGGCAATCGCTACTTTCATGCGCATCATCCAGTCTCGGTTTTGCACTAGAGGCAGCAAATGCGGGACAGCGCGGGCTTCGCCTAATTCACCCAAAGCCCCCACCGCTGCTTGGAGCATCAAGTCTTGTTTAGACTTGAGCGCGTCGAGAAAAAGTTCGTAGGCTCTAGGATCACGCAGATTACCCAGTGCAACCAGCGCACTATATTGCACAATCCAGTCGGTGTCTTCATAAAAAGCCCGATTGAGGACTTCATAGGCACGACGGTCTTCGAGTGCGCCCAAGCCCCCAGCGGCATCGGCACGGACACCTTGGTCAGCATCGGCTTGCAGAGTTTGCAGCAAGAGCTGATAGGCGGCTTCTGAAGGCTTTTTACCCAGGAGCATACAGGTGTAAGAGCGCATCTGCGGATGGCTATCCTGAATTGTCAAAGCAGCCAGCGGTGCGACTTCTTCGGGTGTGGCATCACGTAGGGTGAGTAGGGCGCGTACCCGCTCCCGAAAATCAGGGTCTTGGAGGCGGGTTTGAAGGTCGTTCGTCTCGATTGTCATGTTATTTTACAAAACTTAATACTATTCTAACGCATCGGTTCGGGGTCGATGATTTTTGTGCCGTACAAATAAGCAAAGAGCTGGTTGGGTCAGCTACCATCGGAGTAGTGCCGCGTGAGAGTTTGATGACCACCACCCCGATGCGTTTTCGGTATACCGATATGAGTGCGAAAACTTTTGAGCATCCTGCTGACCGGGCTGCGACTACGGCACTCAAACAGATTCCTTTTTTAGATGTAGCGATTAAACAATTTATTGCCCTAGGTTACGAACGCTCACTCAAACAGTATTATCTGGCCAATGCTGTCAAAATTGGTCCGCGCCAACTCCCCGAAGTCTGGGATGCTTACCTCGAAGTTATTGACGTACTTGATGTCCCCAAACGGCCTGACCTTTATGTGCTACAAGCGCCCGGTGCCAATGCTTTTACCCTAGGTGCTGATGAACCAATTGTGGTAATGCAGTCGGGTTTGATTGACCTACTAGATGGGCGTGAGTTGCAGTCAGTGATGGCGCACGAAATGGGACATGTTTTGTCAGAACATGTGATGTACCGCACGGCACTGATGATTATGCTCAACCTGAGCTTGAGTTCGCTGAGTATTGGGGCGATCCCCTTGCAAGCCTTACAACTAGCCTTACTAGAGTGGTTCCGGGCATCAGAATTAAGCTGTGATCGGTGTGCAGCGCTGATGATTCGTGACCCAGAAGTCATCTGCTCAACAATGATGAAACTTGCTGGGGGTTCTTTAGCTAAACGCATGAATCTCAGTACCTTTGTGCAACAGTCCCAAGAGTATGCTGAGTGGGATGATTATACTGACCGTGCGCTGAGGTTTTTTGGAGAACTCGGAACAACCCATCCCTACGCAGTGCAACGGGTTTCACGATTACTAGCGTGGGTACGCACAGGAGCTTTCGACCGGGTGATCCGGGGCGACTACGTGCGGCGAGGACAGGAGCCACCCATGGATGTGGAGTTTAAAAAAGCTCTTGAATACTACACGACTGAATTTAATAGTCTGATGCGCGAAACGGGTAATGGCGTTCAGCAATTTAGCCAACGTCTCAATGAGTGGCTGCGCAGTCAACAACCGTAGAGAAGAGGGCTGATCCAGCGAGACTGGCATGGGCGAAGGGTACAATTGCACCATGACCATTGACCACGACCAGCTTTTTAAGCAATTGTTGTCTACCTTTTTTGTGGATTTCCTAGACTTGTTCTTCCCGGAAATCCGTGCTTTGCTCGATAGCGAAGGATTAGTTTTCCTAGAGCAGGAATTCTTTACAGATATTCCCCTAGGCGAAAAGAAGCTCCTAGATATGGTGGTTAAGGCTCGGTTTTGCAATACCCCGTTACTCCCTAGTTTGGTTCAGGAAACCTTTTTTCTAGTTCACATAGAGAATCAAGCCTCTGAGCAAAGCCGATTTGCAGAGCGGATGTTTTTGTATTTCATCCGGCTATTCGAGAAGCACCGTTTGCCTATCTATCCCATCGCAGTTTTCTCCTACAACGAACCTCTACGCCCTGAACCCAGCCAATTCCAGATTCAGTTTCCCGGTCGTGCCGTATTGGATTTCCAATTCAGTGTAATTCAGCTCAATCACCTGAGTTGGCGGGATTTTCTTAATCGTCCCAATCCCGTAGCCGCCGCCTTGATGAGTAAGATGCAAATTGCCCCGGAAGATCGACCACGGGTGAAGTTGGAGTGTCTGCGGTTATTGGCAACCCTGCAACTAGACCCCGCCCGAATGCATTTAATTTCAGGATTTATCGATACCTATTTGCGCTTAAATAAGCAGGAACAGCAACATTTCGAGGAAGCATTGAGTACGATAAAAGCAGTGGAGAGAGAACCCATCATGCAGATTGTTACCAGTTGGATGGAGCAAGGGATTGAGCAGGGCTTAAGCCGTGGCTTAGCGCAGGGGCGGCAAGAAGAAGCTCGTTCTTTTGTGTTGCAGCTATTAACCCGACGATTTGGTGCCTTAGATGAGGCACTACAGCAGCATATCCAGGAACTCTCTGTGTCTCAGTTGGAAACCCTGGGCCTAGACCTATTGGACTTCACTGACCTCAATGCTTTACACAGCTGGCTGGCAACAAACCGCACTTAAAGCCGCCTAAGATAGCACCGCAGCCGACTAGAGCAAAGATTTATAGGCTTGTTCCCCAAACTTGGGGCGGCAGAGCTTGTATGCTCTACTTCTCAAAAATCATCAGGTGCTGTTGGGGTAACGTCTCTTGAGTCTCGCGCCAGGTCAGACCAGCAGCAGCCATTTCTTTACGGGCTTGGTCTTGAGTCATCTTGTGAGCGGGATAAATCGGTACGAGCGGGTCTTCACCACGATACTCAATGAGGATGAGCCTTCCGCCTGGTTTCAGTCCTTTGACAACGCCTTGCATCATTTCTTGAGGATAGGAAAACTCATGATAAGCATCAACTAGCAACACAACATCAACACTATTGGCAGGGAGTTTAGGGTCTTTGATCGTACCAAGAATGGTGTGGACATTGGGGGCATTGAGCGCTTTTTTGCGTGATTCGATGATAGCGAGCATTTCGGGTTGGATATCTTCGGCTAATACTTTGCCCTGAAGCACCAGCGGACTGAGACGAAAACTAAAATAGCCTGAGCCTGCGCCGATATCTGCCACCGTATCAGTTGGTTTGATTTTCATCGCAGCAAGCACTTGACTTGGTTGTTCGGTGATCTCACGACTCGGACGCTCTAGCCAATCAGCCCCCGTATGACTCATAAATTGGGCAATCTCACGACCCATATAGACTTTGCCGATGCCACCAGGCGTGGGCACCGCCAAGTTTGTATAAGTCTGAGCAGGTAATTGTTTGGTTTGCGCCTGACAGCCCACCAGACCTACAACTAAAAACAAACTCCACCAATAACGCAGTGACATGAGTATCCTCGCTTAAACCACAATTTTATCTGGCAAATCTTCTAGGCATTATGCTAATTTGAGCCTGCTCACTTTGGATGTGTCATCAAACCAACTTGATAAACTACAGAACTTACTACCTGGCCAAGATTTTGGCATAGGGCGTCGCGTGGAGATGGGCTTTGCCAGCACAGCCAAACAGTTGCAGCTTTTCGACAATAACCGACTGCATAGCCGTGATCGTCTCTGTCATGATATCGAGCAAATCCTGCGGGGCTTTTCCACAAAGTTCGTCATTCAGAGCTTGCATATAGGCTTGGCGTACTTCGGTATTAACGTTAAATTTACAAACGCCCAGTTGAATAGAGCGACTAATCATCGCATCGGGTAGCCCTGAGGCACCGTGCAAAACCAGAGGAATCGCAATCAGATTCCGAATCCGAGCAAGTCGGTCAAAGTCTAGGCGCGGCGGACTTTTATATTCGCCATGAACATTACCGATTGTGACAGCCAAGGCATCAACTTGTGTTATCTCAACAAACTCCACCGCCTGCTGCGGATCGGTCATCTTGGCTTCTTTTTCCGTAATCGTGAGTCCATCTTCCGTACCACTAATCCTACCGATCTCAGCTTCTACGAAAGCATGATAGCTGTGGGCAAGACGGGTCATTTCACGGGTAAAATCAAGATTTTTGGCGTAGTCAAGGGGCGAACCATCTGCCATAATCGAGGTCACGCCAGCTGCTAAAACTTGACGGATGTCACTAACAGAAGTGCTGTGATCGAGATGTACAGCAATTGGTACCATGGCTGAACGCGCTGCTTCTAAACACATGACAACTAATGCTGATCTGCCATATTTAAGCGCGCTTGGATGCAGTTGTAGCATCACTGGACTACGTGTACTTTCGGCAGCATTGACAACTGCTTTTACGCCCTCTAGGTTATAAACATTAAAAGCCCCAATCGCATAGGCATTGCGACGCGCAGTTTCTAATAATTCTTGGGTGGACGTAAGCATGATTAACTCTGAGTTTGGCTTCATTATCAGCTGATTTTTTGTAAATTGAAAACTAGCTGATAGTTAGCACGATAATTTGAGACAAAAAAATAAGGTTGATAGGTCAGAACTATCAACCTCAGTAGAAGAAGTTAGAAGGTTAGGGGGTAACCGTGAACGAGACGGAGCTATTCACTGTACCGCTAGGCGTAACAATAGTAATCGGGCCACTGGTTGCACCTGTCGGAACGACTGCTGTAATCTGAGACCCTGAATTCACGGTGAAGTTATTGGATGCCTTGCCATTAAAAGAAACGGACGTGGCTGCCGTAAAGAAACTACCCGTGATGACGACTTGGGTACCTACAGGCCCAAAGGTTGGCGTAAAGCTAGTCACCTTAGGTTGTAGTGCCAAAGTATAAAGGATTCCTCCATCAGTTCCTCCCCCTTGGCTAGTGGTGCCGTAGTACTTACCATCAAGTCCTAGCACTAATGGGGCATAAGGATATCTGCCGTTGGTATTGTTAAAATTCAACAAGGTGGTCAAATTACCACCGGGCGTCACTTTGAACACTGTACCGTAGCCACTAGTCCCGCCGTAGAACGTTGTGCCGTAGAAATTACCATCACTACCTTGAGCTAGTACAGCATAGGGATTAGCGCCATTGCTGTTAAGGAAGGTCGTCTGCGTGGTCAGGTTCCCGGTGGGAGTTACCCTGAATATCGTCCCATAGCCAGCACCTCCATAATAGGTAGTGCCGTAGAAATTGCCGTCACTGCTCTGGACTAATCCAGCAATGGGGTTAGCACCATTAGTGTTGTTAAAACTGACTAAGGTGGTGAGAGTGCCACTGGGCGTTAGCTTAAACACAGTTCCATAGTTATTAGCACCACCTTGGTAGGTCGTACCGTAGAAGTTACCGTCACTAGCCAAGACTAATCGGTCATAAGGATATCTACCAGTAGTCGAATCAAAATTAACCAGAGTGGTGAGAATTCCGGTAGTACGATTGAGCTTGAAGATAGTGCCGAAGTTGCTAGTACCGCCTTGGTAAGTCATACCGTAGAAGTTAGTATCACTCCCCTGAATTAGAGCTCTTGGGTTACTACCATTGGTACTATTGAAGCTAACTAAGGTAGTGAGAACACCAGTACTAGTCATCTTGAAGATGGTGCCGTAGCCAATACCACCGCCGCCAGAAGTAGTGCCGTAGAAGTTACCATCAGTCGCAAGCAATAATTTGATAGATGGGCGACAACCATTGAGACCAAAGAAATCTACTAATTTGGTCGGTACGCCTGCGGGAGTCACCTTGAGAATCGAGCCACATCCACCAGTACCGCCGTAGAAAGCGGGACCGTAGAGGTTACCATCTTTGCCAGGTATAAATTCAGCATATGGGGCAGAGCCAACGGTCATGAAGTTGAACAGAGTAGTGAGTGTGCCTGTACCCGTCACTTTGAAGATGGTGCCGTTGTTATTAGCACCACCTTGGTAAGTAGTACCGTAAAAACTACCATCACTGCCTTGAACTAGACCCGCGCTAGGGTAGGCACCATTGGCATTACTGAAATTCGTTAGGGTGGTCACACTCCCCTGAGAAGTCAATTTAAAGGCCGTACCATAGTTGATAGCACCTCCATTTTCTGTGGTGCCATAGAAATTCTTATCTTTACCTTGAATCAAACCTGCTCGGGGGTTTCTACCATTGCTGTAGTTGAAACTGAGTAAGGTTGTCAAGTTACCACTGGCAGTTACTTTAAACACTGTCCCAAAGTTACTGACACCCCCATAATAGGTTGTGCCATAAAAGTTACCATCGGTACCCTGAATTAAGCCTGCTCCGTAGGGATTAGCACCATTAGTGCTGTTGAAACTAACTAAGGTAGTGAGGGTGCCACTGGGCGTTAGTTTAAATACAGTCCCGTAGTTATTAGCACCACCTAGATAGGTTGTACCATAAAAGTTACCATCAGTACCTTGGACTAATGCTCCATAAGCATTCTGACCATTAGTGCCGTTAAAACTGACTAGGGTGGTGAGCGTGTTGTTAGAACGGGTTACTTTAAACACCGTCCCTAAGCCATTACCACCTCCGTAATACGTAGTGCCATAGAAATTACCATCAGTACCCTGAATTAAGCCAGCTGCTGGGTCATTACCATTGGTATTATTGAAGCTGACCAAAGTAGTAAGAGTACCACTCAGCGTCACCTTAAATACAGAACCGTAGCCACTAACACCTCCACTACTCGTGGTGCCGTAGAAGCTCCCATCGGTCGCAAGCAGTAATTTGCCATAGGGTGTACAACCATTAGTCCGATTAAAATCTATGAGCTTGGTAAATATCCCAGATGGGGTTACTTTGAACACCGTGCCACATCCACCAGCACCGCCGTTTTGGCTAGTGCCATAGAAGTTACCATCACTCGCCTGCGTTAGATCGCCACGAGAATTCCCAGGGGGATAGGCATCAAAGGCAAAAGTTGTGGTCACACTCTGCGCTTGGGCAGATAAAGACAGAATAATGAAAGTACTTAAAACAAAGGTTACAACCCTAGAGAAAGTTGAAACACTGCAAGAAAACCGGGATCTTGCGATCAAAAAACCTGAAGGTAACGTAGACGTGAGCATTACAAACTCCAATGAGAGCATTCTGAAAAAGTAATTGACAGAGCAGTAAGAATACTTTAGTTAAAGAAAGATAAAAGCTACTTCTTTTTACTTAGCAGCATACTACTCAATGGGGAGACTATCACGCCAGTTGAAAGAGTGTCAAGAGTTTATGTAACCAAATTAACAAAACGTAAAGCCCCTTAAAATATGATTTTATCTTGCAATTTTTCCAGTGTCTTCGAGCCGATACCCTTAATTTGGTCTAAGTCTGCTAGTGAAGTCAAAGACCCTTGAGTCTGTCGATATTCTATGATCGCTTGCGCGGTAGCTGGACTAATTCCCGGCAACTGATCTAGCGTCGCAGCATCAGCTGTATTGATGTTAATGGGAAGTAAAAGCGTAGGTGAAGTTGCAGACATAGAAGATACGGTTTTTGGTGCAGATTTGGGTTTCTTTGCAACTAGTTGCGTTATTTTCGGACAACGACGCGACTCTCCCTTAATTTTTTCGCGTAGCGCACGACTCGGCCCAAAAAATGTAGTTTGATAAAGTCGCTGAAATTCTCGTTCATAGTGAGCAGCAACTGTAGGATTATCAATAATTAATGTATTTTCATCATTGAGACTATTAGCGGCCTGAGACCAATTATGAGAACCTGTAATCACCAAATGATGGTCAATCACAGCAAATTTATGATGCATTTTATCTCCTTCTGGCAAAATCGCAGTACCAATAGTGGTCAATGGTTGAGGCCAAGGATGATTATCTGCTTCGATACCACAGTTACGGTTAGCTAAAGTTAGCCCCCATAGATCAAGTGTTTCACTAAAATCACGATAACCAAATCCTGGATCAAATACGCCAGCTAATTCTAATTTGGGTTGGTTAATTTTGAGCGCATGTAATTGATCGGCAATATCCTGAGCACTAAAAACAAATAAGGCCAGATGCACTGAGGTTTGGGCAGTCGCAAGAACACGGTTAATTTGCCCATCAGTGGTCTCATTAGGCGGGATTTTGGCAGAGGCCGGAGAAAAGCGGACAGCTACAAGAATGTTACCCACCCGCATTTGTTGCAATGGCAACAAGTCTTTACGGGTTCCAAAGCGCGAATCGGTCGCACCGCCTACGCCATCTCCCCACATCTGCGTGAAGTCTTGCTCATAACTACGTACCAATTCAGGACTCGTAATGACTAAAAGATTATTATTATTACCACGTGTTTCTGGAGCATCTTTATCGCCATGGACATCACTAAATGTAAAATTTGTTGATCCCGTAATTAGCGTTTTGCCGTCAATCAAAACATATTTATTATGCATAATTCCTGAACCCGTACTGCCGTCAGCCGTATCATCAAGCCAAGGTAATTTGTATTGATTTAAAATATACAGTGCATCGCGTTCTTGTAATTCTTGGACGGTAAGCTTTCCATCATTATTAGTATCGAGATAATGGCGTAATTCTTTGACCCGAGACTGTAGTCGGCTATCTAATTTTTGGATATTTGATAAAGACATCAGACCAGCATCACGGGTATAGCTATTCTCCATGATTAAGCGAACTTTAACGCCTTGCTCTTGTTTTTTTACCAGAGCTAGCGCAATTCCCGGCAAATTCAATTCATGGACAGCTAAATCAATTTTCACCTGCGCCTTATTGATTTCAGTGATAATAATTTGTTCAAGATTATCGCCGTAGCGTTTGATCTTGCGATACGGGTCTGTATACACTGCTGCTTGATTATGATTCATATAAACTTTAATCAATGGATGCTGAGGCAATGCAGATAGCAGATTAAAGGTTCGTACTGACGGTGGGTGCTTTTGGGAGCTAGTATCTCCTACTTGATCTTCTTCACTAGTCGCAATCGGCTCTATATCTGGTCTAAAAACTGTTTGTGTAGTTAGAAGATAAGCAATGCCCACAACAAAAATCAGAATTAACAGACTTACTAAACCGACATCTCGCCTACTCAAAATGTTTTGATGTTTACTCGCCATAGTTTCCTGAAGACCCTACTTTTAGTAAACCCATTTCTATGAGTAAGCTAAACAACTATATGTAGACAAATCAAAAACCTCCCCACGAGTGAGGAGGTTTTGAATATTTTCCCTGGCATCGGGCTATTTTGCCAAGCAGTCGCCCGCTAAGTATCTTCGCTGCTGCTGCGTTTAACGTCCGAGTTCGGGATGGATCGGCGTGGTTCCACAGCGCATGGACACCAGGAAAATTTTTAGGGTTACACCCTGAAAACTGCATAGTAACGTGTCAGGTTTAATCAATCAAAAAGAAGCATTCGGCCTGTTAGTACGGCTCAGCTGAACACATTACTGTGCTTACACTTGCCGCCTATGAACGGGTAATCTTCCCGTGGCCTCATGGAACACTCATCTTGAGGTGGGCTTCCCACTTAGATGCTTTCAGCGGTTATCCACTCCCGACATGGCTACCCAGCGTGTACGCCTGGCGGCATAACTGGTACACCAGCGGTCGGTTCCTCCCGGTCCTCTCGTACTAGGGAGAACTCCTCTCAATGTTCCTGCGCTTGTACCGGATATGGACCGAACTGTCTCACGACGTTCTGAACCCAGCTCACGTGCCGCTTTAATGGGCGAACAGCCCAACCCTTGGGACGTACTACCGCCCCAGGTTGCGACGAGCCGACATCGAGGTGCCAAACCTCCCCGTCGATGTGAACTCTTGGGGGAGATCAGCCTGTTATCCCTAGAGTAACTTTTATCCGTTGAGCGACGGCCATTCCACGCTGTGCCGTCGGATC
>JBBRQP010000084.1:0-11924 GCA_038226175.1 Gloeobacterales cyanobacterium | reverse complement strand
GTGACGATTGAAGAAGTGGAAGAGCGATTAGAGCAACGATGTCGTAGTTTATCAAAGCAGACCGAGTTGCTCAAGAGATACTTGTTCTACCATTGGTGGCCTAGAACAAAGACCTACTAATTAAACGGAAAGAATATTAGTCATATAGCCATGCCACCCACTGAACCCTCTCGTCGTGTAATCAAGCAGCGCATCAGGAATCGTCTCATTGAGTATCTAGAAATGGTAGTCTCTTACACCACAGACCCTCCACCCTTTGATCTCAACGAAGTGCTCAACCAGTGGGAAGATTGGGTTCCCTTTCCTGCGATAATTGTGGACTTCCCGGCACCAACATACACGCAGAGTGAAGCTGAATCTCTGATAGCATTTGCTATGGCTTGGGATAAACTATGTAGTCTAATTCTGCCAACAACTACGATAGAAACCGACGTTATTTGCAAGCCCGAGTGGTTAATTTTTTTGGGAGCAGCCAATACAGCTCTACATACACTTGCGCAACGAGGTCGCCTGTCAGAAGATACAGAAACTCAGTTGTAAAAATGGTTCTAACCCGTCAGCATGCCTCAGCTGCTGCGGCTGGGATGGGTAAGCTAGTTTCAACACACCAAAACTACTATCTCAAATGGCTATCGTATGGTTTATATTCACACAAACTATGACCAAATTAACGTAATAGTAAAAGCAGCTTTCAGTTACGAAAGCTGCTTTTGCTACACACCTATCCGCAACTAGGCTTTATCAACTACATCTTTGGCGGCATCCTTGAGGTCTTCTTTAGCATTTTCGACTTTTGCTTGGACTTGTTTGGCCTTGCCTTCAAGTTTAGCTTTTTCGTCACCAGTCAGTTCACCCAAAGCTTCTTGGGCTTTACCTTCCAGATTCTTGGCTGCAGCTTTAGCGCGATCTTCCAGTCCCATTGCTATCTCCCGTAATCGAAGTTATGAATCAATAATCCGTTCTTTTGATGTTCAAAACTTCTACCGTAAGACAGAGATCAAGAACACCCCGATACGGTAGCGGTAATGGTATTGCCCACTACAGTGGTACCACCTACCAATAAGTTCACTTGATAAGGTTCTTTTCTCATACTGCGTGGGCGTGCGGTCATCCGAAAGCTATCATTGACACCCATAGCTCGCGCTGCTTGTTCGTAGGCAACCCGTGAGCTTCCATCAGGGTATTTGAGTACCAACTTAAGATCATATTGACCATTTCTAGGGGTTTGGACACGGGCTACATAACTACGAAAATTATTTCTACTAGGGACGGCAAAGTCTGTATTCCAGTTATTCCCAACAATTCCGGTTGCAGGCACAGAAATTGATTTATTTACAGCATACAAACCAGAACCGACTACTTTGAGAGGGACGCATTGAGGTTTAGCCCAAAGTAAGGGTGTTGCTAAACTTGCACTCAACAACATTACACAAATTTTTAGTGAACGAAACATGGCTATTTCCTGTAAATCAGATTCACCTTCATCATGACTAAAATCAAGAAGTATAGGATTGATTTTGTCTAATATCTGTCTCAAGATAGACCTACTACCTCTGTCGCTAAGTAGATTTTATAAACCTTGACTTCCCTTTAGGCTATTGCTACTATTGCTCACGCCGCGGCAAAAAATCTAGTGGGAGATCACTTCATGAGCCATTTTAGAAATAACTACCCTCGTGCCTTAGTTAAAGCATTACTTTTGACTCTGAGCCTGACTACGGCTTTATTCAAACCAGCTTTTGCGGCAGAACAACTGGTGATCAGCTATGGAGCTTTACAGCGTTCGATCCCAGTTTCCGCAGTCCGTTCTTACATCGAAGCAGGCGAAATCACCCCACAACTTCAGCCTTATCTAAATTTGTTGAGCTCGATTGAACTAAATGAACTACGCACATCCTTACAAGGTGGCGTCAAATTGGGCGTTGTGCCCGTAGATAATTTTTTGCATAGTACGCTCGGTCAAGCTCTACTACTCCAAATTGGTGAAGTGATCCGAGTCGATGCGACGCAAACTGGGGAACAGGCAACAGCTGCTGCTCTGGTGCTCGCCGCAGGTAAGCCCGATGGTATTACCTTAGTCAACTTTTTAGAGACCTTTCCTACTTCCACAGTTTTTGTGGATGGTCTTAAGCTGGAGTCTGTCAATAATCAGCTCAAGGACTTGGTCAACCAAGCCCGTGAAGTGGGTCTAGCAACCGATCCTAAGCAGCCAATATTTCGACCACCCCTGGGACTTACTAATCCGGCGCGACCAGGTAAATATACCCTGCAAAAGCTAACCCTCACCTACAAGCAACGTCCTTTATCCACTGATATTTATCTGACTTCTGCCAAAGGACCACGTCCGGTTGTGATTATCTCCCATGGTCTAGGAGAAAACCGCTTGACCTATGAATATTTAGCCCGACAGTGGGCTAGCCAAGGCTTTCAGGTCTGGATTCCCGAGCACCTAGGTAGCAATACCCAACAAATAGCGGCAATTGTGGCAGGTCAAGTTAAAGAAGTAGTTGCAGCGGATGAATTTAACCAACGGCCTCAAGATATCAGTACGCTGATTGACCGCATGAGTGCTCTTCAGAAAACGGATAAACGCTTCAAAAATCGGTTTAACTTGGCACATATCGGTGTCTTCGGACATTCGTTTGGTGGTTATACAGCCCTAGCCCTAGCAGGTGCACCCCTAGATAGCCCTTATCTAAAACAGATTTGTGCAAAGCCGCCCACAGGTCTAACAGCTTTGGATCTCGCCTTTATTTTTCAGTGTCAAGCCCAAGATAGTAACCCTGAGATCAAAAATTTGGGGGATGCGCGGGTTAAATCAATTATTGTCTCTAGTCCCACAGCCAGTATTGTATTTGGCCTGACGGGTCTACAAAAAATCAAAATTCCCAGCTTAGTAGTGCTCGCGACCGATGATTTGGTGACACCTGCTGTGCTTGAGCAAATCAAACTTTGGGAAAAATTGCCGATCCCGACCTATCGCTTGACAGTAGTTGGTGGGACACACTTTAGTGTTCAAAGTCGGCAACCAGACGCCAATGTCCCCGAAATCGGAGCTACCGACACCAGTGCCCAAACCAATTTACAAGCAGTTAGTACGGTGTTTTGGCAGGTCTATGGGGGTGGCAATCGCAAGTATCAGGCCTACTTAGTGCCTAGCTATGCTCAGTATTTGAGTAAATCAGGCGGCTTACCAGTGCGCCTGGTGGCCAAAACCTCTGTCCTCTCAACTGCACTTAAATAACCATTTGGGTCAACGCATCATACTGGGCATCCATTTTGTCAGCAAAGTAAACACGCCCTCAGCCACAAACTGCACCGCAATAGCAAGAGTCAAAAAACCTAACACACGATTAAGTGCCCCAACCCCAGTTTTACCAAGCATTTTGATCAAGGGTTCGCCCAAGACCAAAGACAAATAAACACTCAAGCCTAACCCCGCAATGCCTGCTAGACAACCAAGATAATCTGACCATTGGGTTGCACGTTCGGCAAGACCAATTGTGATGCCAATTGCTCCTGGCCCACTCAACATGGGTACAGCCATGGGCGTAAAAGAAATATCAGCTTTATCAGCAGCTTCCGTGCTCTCACCTGCACTTAGCCGCTCGCGAGCAGTCACCATTTCCCAAGCCGTATGCCCGACAATCAAGCCTCCGGCAATCCGCAACACGCCTAAGGAAATACCAAAAAAATCTAAAATAAATTTGCCACCCAACAAAAAAACCATCAGCACACCAGTCGTATTGAGAGCCGTCCAGCGGGCTTGTTCTTGACGATAAGCAGGACTATCTACAGCTGTCAAACTATAAAAAAGTGGTACCGCACCAATTGGATTGGCAATTGGAAATAGCGCTACAAAGGTCGCGACCCCATAGGCAATTAAAGTTTGTCCCATCTTCTTGTCCCCCCAAGACTTCTAGCCTAACAAATCAAACCAGTTGTTGATTTGTGGTGAGGTATTCACGAAAGTTTTGCTTTAAGCTTGCTCACAGCCTCAAGAACCAACGCTGGGGTCAAAATCTCCGGCAAAATCTCCGGTGCAGACTTGCCTCCGTAAAGCAGATAAAGGGGTACACCACTGCGCCCAAATTCAGCTAAGGCTTGGGTAATCGTTGCGTCACGTTGCGTCCAGTCAGCCTCAAGTAAGGTAATGCCTTGTTTACTAAAGGCTGCTTGGACTTCAGGGTTTTGGAGTGCTACGCGTTTATTAACCTGACAACTCAGACACCACGCCGCCGTAAAATCAACAAATACTGGTTTGCCACTAGCCCGAAGCTGGGCGAGACGCTCGCCAGAGTAGGGTTCCCAAACACTAGAGCTGACTTCTGTCTTGCTAAGTTTGGTTGCCGTAGCCCCAGGAATTTGACCCCAAGCCAAGGCCAAACCACCTCCCAAAAAGCTCAGTGCCAAACCAATGGCGATCAATTTCACAGGTTGTGGCTGCAAAAAATTGCCCCAGCGTCCAAAAATCCAAGCACCCACACTAGCTAAGAGCAAAGCTAGCAATAGGCCACTCAGCGCATTTGCCCCGCTCTGCACCCCCAAAACCCACGCTAACCAAACTACCGTAGTCAGAATCAAAAAACCCATAGCCTGCTTAAAGGTTTCCATCCAGGCACCCGGTTTGGGCACAAATTTAAGCAAAGCTGGTGAATTGGCAAGGAGCACATAGGGACTAGCCATGCCTAAGCCTAGGGCCGTGAATACGGCTAGAGCAACCCCAGTCGGTTGGGTCAAAGCATAGCCTAGAGCCGATCCCATAAAGGGTGCACTGCACGGCGTTGCCACCACAGTTGCCACTACGCCACTCAGAAATGACCCGCCCAAACCCTGTTCAGGTACGATCTCGCCCGCCCGACTAAAACTAGTACCAACTTCAAATACCCCAAATAAATTAAGACCAAACAAAAAGAGAAATACGGACAACCCCACTAAAAACTGCGGGGATTGCAACTGAAACCCCCAACCTAATTGTTCACCGCCTGCGCGCAATACCAACAACACACCGACTAAAGCCCATAGTGAACTGAGGACACCAGCGGTAAAAATGGCACCATGTTGCCAAACTTTGCTCTGGTCTTGACGCGCTTGAGCTACAAACCCCAAAACCTTTAAGGACAACACTGGCAACACACAGGGCATCAAATTAAGCAACAAACCGCCGACAAAAGCCAAACCTAAGGCTGGCAAAAAGCCCAGCGCAGAACTCGGGGTGATCGCTGTAGTCAAAGAAACTGCGCGCTCCGAACCCGCTGTGCGCCAGCCGTCGGGCGTTACCATTACGCCTTGCAAAGTCTTTGGAGAAGCCGCAGGATTAGCTGCACGTTGGAGTTCAAGCGTAAACCCCGTTGTTGTGGATGTAAATTTTTGGGGTGCAGCTGCAGCAATCAGGTCATTCTCTGCAAAAAATTCTGCGCGGCTTACCTCACCCCTAAACCAAGTGGGTCGCACAGCTGTAAGTACGATATGCTCGCCGTTTTGGGTCGCTGCAAACTGCCACCCCGCGTTCGCCAAGGGTAATTGCGCACGGGTTTGCTCCAAGGCATTGGCCCAGGCCGTGGGCATCCCAGCCGTACTGAGTACGGGTAAGGTCAGCTGCAAATCGGCGGCACCGGGTAGACAAATCGCGGCACACTCCAGCCATTCCACTTGCGCTGCAAATGTAACCTTATTGCCTACTTTGAGTGTCGCTGGGACTTTAATGGCAGTTAATAAAAAAACTTCGCCCTCATAGCCATAGGTAGCTAAAGGCGGTACCGCAATTTTGTGAGGATAAGGCCACTGTATAGCACCCGCCTCAAATGCTTTAGGTAGTAGCCAATGCATTGTAGTTGCCAAGCCTGAATCACCGGGATTACGCCAATAGGTATGCCAGCTTGGTTCACTCTTGAGGCGTAAGGCCACCCAAAGTGTCTGTCCGGGCTGAATACTGGTTTGCTCTGTGACCAGCTCAGCTGCGGAGTGTTTGGAATGCACAACAGTATTAGCAAAGGCTGACCCGCTTGCCAACCACAAACACCACAAGGCCAGAATCAAAGAACGCAGCTTCATACTTCCTACTTTAACCTTTGTTCTGTGGTAGCGCCGTGACCGCTGTAAACTGTAAACGATAGCGATAAACTGTCACTGCCTTGCCTCCAGCCTGAAAAAATAGTTCATCGGTCGGGGTCAAAAATACCGCTGTCATCTGGTCGCCTGTGACATGTTGGGCATCTTGGCGTTGATACAGGTTAGTCGCCTCGATATCTTTTGTCGTCGGAATATCGCCGAGGCTCACCAACACCTGACGATAAAATTCAGAACTGGCAAAACAATTTGAGCACGGGATTTCACTATGGCGGCGGGTGATGTCCAGTTCACCCCGGCGATTGCCGATCATGTCAATGGTCAAATGATTAGGATTAGCCGCCGTCACATTGAGGACAGATTTTTTGCCAAGCAGCGCTTCGGTAATGGCAATTGTATTAAAAGCGCGATCCGCCACTACCTCGCCTTGGTCATTACGTACAAAACGAGCATAGTAAATCAGAGTTTTGCCGCGCTCTCGTTGGGCTCGAGCAAAACTCGCTGCATTGATAAATTCGACCCCCAATGGGGCTTCAACAGCTTGTGATGTGGAGGCAACACGCCATGTGCCCATAAACCACTCTGGGTAGAGAATATCCGCTGTCTCTAAGCTAAATCCTGGCGCACTGCTGATCTGAGGAAAATCCTTGAGCCGTTGCTTCAAACTAGTCGTAGGTAATCCGCAGGCCACCAAGACCCACAATAGCAGCCATAAACCAACTAATTTTGGGCGCGTAGCCATGCCTTAGGCAGTGTCAGAAGTTTTTGCAGGTCAGAAACATAGGCGCGTTGACTAAAATTTTGGTAGCCATTACGCTCGATTTGATCCAAAATACCACGATAAAACAAAAGCGATGCCCAGACTGGCCAGCGGCTATCTCGTTGTAATTTGGCAATGCCGCGCTCAGCTTGGGCATAATAATCCCGAGTCCGGTCAATCTGGAAAGCCATTAATTTAGTCCAGCGTTCATCTAAGACATTGTTGAGCAAGTCGGCTTCGCTATAATCAAATTTTTGCATCTCCGCTAGCGGAATATAAATCCGACCCCGTCGCGCATCTTCGCCCACATCGCGCAAAATATTACTCAACTGCATCGCAATGCCTAGGGCTACAGCTTCATCGGTGCCATCAGCTGCCCCCGGCTCAAAACCCATCACCGCCGAACTCATCAGCCCGACTGTGCCTGCCACCCGATAACAATAAAGATACAGCTCTTCAAAGGTTTGATAGCGGTTTTGGGTCAAGTCCATGCGCATACCGCGAACCATGTCGCGGAAGGGTTCGATAGTCAGTGGATAAAGGCTTACCGCGTGGGTCAATGCCGCATCTTCGGCGGTAGCTGGGTGACCAGCAAAGGTTCTCTCTAGTTCGTATTCCCACTTTTCAAGTAGCTCAAAGGTGGCGGGTTGAGTTTTGGCATTATCTACCAATTCATCGGTGCGCCGACACCAGCAGTAAACCGCCCACATCGCTTGGCGTTTACCAGGCGGAAATAAGCGAGTTCCCCAATAAAATGTCGTGGAATGCTGATTAATGACCTGTTGACAGGCTTGATAGGCTTCCTGCAATGGAAACTGAACGAAGGCTGTCACCACCACTCCTGTCGCAAACTTCACGTTTTGTAACAATACCATTTTACCTTCCACGCGCACTTCTCTACGCGCAAGTTTCTCAAAAAAGCATAATTAACTCTTTGAAGCGAGGGTTATGGTGTTTGACACTACGCTTTACCTCTTACGCATCACGATGGCTCAAGAAGCGTGCACAACCTTATTCAGCCCACAGGAGACTTGCTAAACTACTCCAAAGGCTTTATAGTAACCCTTGCCTATGCAGTGGTTACCATGGAAAAACCGATAGACCATGCCGATAGTATGTCCATAGCTCATGCCAGCGAATATTTAGGCGTTTCTTTTGATACAATCCGCCGCTGGGAAAAAAAAGGTCTAGTCAAAACCAAACGTTCAGAATACGGTCATCGCTTATTTTCTGTTGCAGAACTTGAGAGATTAAAACATAAACTCTCAGGCGGGACAGGAAATGTATTGCGTGTGCTCAAAGCAAAAGAATCAACAGACTTAAGCGTAGTCGAGTTATTTGCGGGTACGGGTGGGTTGGCCTTGGGTCTGGAAAATGCTGGACTTAGAGCTAAATTGCTGGTTGAAATTGATAAATATGCTGTAGAAACATTGAGAACCAATCGCCCGAATTGGTCTGTTATTTGTGATGATATCGCTCACGTAGACTTTACGGGCGTACAAGCTGATATTGTGACGGGTGGCTTTCCTTGTCAGGCATTTAGTTATGCAGGTAAACGATTAGGCTTTGAAGATATCCGTGGCACCTTATTTTTTGAATATATTCGTGCAATTAAAGCAATCGATCCCAAAGTTATTGTTGGCGAAAATGTTAGAGGTTTGGAAAAACATGATCAAGGCCGTACGCTTCAAACCATGCTGCAAATTCTCAGTGATTTAGATTATCGGGTTGAATATCGTATTTTGCGCGCTCAATATCTTGATGTACCCCAAAAACGTGAGCGTTTAGTCATAATTGGCGTTAGAAAAGATTTAGATTTACCGATTTGTTTTCCAAAAGAGCAGGACTATACCGTAAGTTTACGAGAAGCCTTAATTGATGTGCCGCCTTCACTTGGACAGCTCTATACAAGTAAGAAATATAACATTATGTCGCTTATTCCCGAAGGCGGATATTGGCGTGATTTACCCATGCCGATTCGCCAAGAATATATGGGGGCAAGTTTTTATTTAGGAGGTGGAAAGACGGGGATGGCACGGCGATTATCATGGGATGAACCGTCATTAACTTTAACGTGTAACCCAGCCCAGAAGCAGACTGAACGTTGCCATCCATCAGAGAACAGACCGCTTAATGTACGTGAATATGCCCGCATTCAATCATTTCCAGATAGCTGGAGTTTTGTAGGAGCAATGGCATCTCAATATAAACAAATTGGCAACGCCGTTCCTGTTAACCTGGGTTACCATATTGGTCGTTGTCTCATCGCTATGTTGCAACAAAATCCAGATCCTTCATCGATGATGGTTATTCCCCAAATGCAGCAGTAAAAAAACTTCTTGCAAACGCTCTATCTTCAAATTTATAGTTACCGAGCGATTCTATTACATCAGGCAGTACATCAAAAAGTTGTCCTAGAGCATCCGGTTCACCTGTTACCATCGCATAAAAACTCGCACCATCAATCTTTCTTATTAGAGGGTTTCCTTGATGGCGGATACCAGCAATTCTATTTGAAGGTGTAAACTCCTCGTTAAAGCGTGTAGGCTTTTTAGGAATTATTTCTACATAGTAAGCTGTGTAATTTTGATATTTTTTATTTTTACCTACCACTTGATCTTCCAATTCATGATACAAATTTGTCAGTTTTCCACCAGAGATTGTGTTGTGTTTATTTTTCACTTCCGCAATAATTCTTTTATCATGGCATTCCAAATCAATAATTTGCCCAGTTCCAAGGTCTTTCCAGCCGGATACTTTACCCAATATTTTCTGATGAAATTCTCCTACATGATTTTGTAAGGTCTTTTCTGCTTGTCGATTCATTTCACTGATTTTCCAGACATCAGAAGTTATGCCAAAGCCAGACATTTGAAACAAGATGGAAAATGGGTCAATGACGTTACTATTAATATTTTGTGAGACTTTTATTTTGGCATCATGTGCAACTGTTAGAAGATGCTGGACAGACTTTTCTAGTTCGATATCAGAGATAAAAGATAGCTTTGGCATCTAGCTCAGACCTGTGAATTTTTTGCCTCAGATCAAAATATAGCATCTCACAGATGTTCGTTTACTTCTGTTGCTGAGGCCAAAACTGGTACACAGAGAGTGGGATTTGAACTCACGGTAGGTCGCCCGACGACGGTTTCAAACCGTTATGGTATCAAGCTAGGAGTGGATTTCAGGCTTTGTCACTCACAGTGTCACTAGATGTTACTTAACCGCTACAGACATCATAGTGTTCAGCGCTAATTTCAGCCGTCACGGTACTTCTCCAAACTCTTAATCTTTCACAATGTGAGAAAGTGTTTCTGTAGACCTCTTTTTTTATCTGAGTATCTGAGTAATGGGAAAATACAAATGCTGAAACCCTCTCCTAGTCAAGGTTGGTCTGTTACTCAGATTCCACTAAACTATCAAACCATCTGAGTAGACCCACTATTGGTGACGCCAGAGGGCACTTCTCTACTCAATCCGTAGAGAAATACCCCATTCTGCTAGATATATCCTCAAGGTCTGCCTCTATATAAAACCAGATCAGAGTTTTACGTTACGCACCTGAGGACGAGTGAGGCTAGCTGAGTTGCCAGTTTGAACTAGGTGGGTCAACTGTTTAATGGTCTGCTTAAAAGAAGCCATTTGCACCACAAACTGCTGCTTGAGGCTAGTCAATTCTGCTTCATGCTGTGTGTCTCTCCGCTTGAGGCTAGCTAGTTCAGCTTGCTGCTGTGCGTCTCTCTGTTTGAAACTTGCGAGTTCTGCTTGCTGGGTAACATTCTGTTGATGCTCCTTCTGCACTTCACTCAACAGCAAAGGAGTCAGCAAGTGATAGTAAATGGTGAAAGGTTTACCATCTTTGTCGTACTGCACCAAGTCGGGATAAACCTTGGCTACTTCCTCAGCTATCAAACCGTATTGAATCGGATAGGTGCCGTCGGCTGCTGCTTCTTTGTACCGAAAAGAAACGGGACGCAAATCCAATAGTTTGTCGCTGACGGTGCCAAGAGTGTGAATGTCTTTCTTGAAACGCTTAGAGGATGTCACTGTGCCCAATTGACCTGAGGCATTGATGAAAACTGGGACACCAGCAGAGGCAGTAACCCCGTTAATACCGGCGATGAATGTTGAAGTTTGCGGACTTGCGATGAAAGTGCATGTAGTGTAGTCTGTACAGCCAATACGGATAACACCTGAGTCTCCAGAAACTCCTATGTTCCCAATGTCAATGTTGTTACCTGTGGTGGTAATTTGTTCACCTGCAAAATAGCCAATGGCAATGTTATTGGAGCCTGTGGTGTCACCGCCGAGTGCAGACTCCCCACTAGCAGTGTTTTGGCTACCTGTTGTGTTGGCGTAGAGTGCACCAACTCCAGTAGCAGTGTTGTCGGAGCCTCCACTGTTAGATCTGAGTGCCCGCCACCCAGTAGCAGTGTTTTGGTTGCCGGAGCCAGAGAAGAGCGCCTGATAGCCAGTAGCAGTGTTTTCGACGCCGGAACTAGAGAAGAGCGCCTGATAGCCAGTAGCAGTGTTTTCGTAGCCGGAGCCAGAGAAGAGCGCTTGATAGCCAGTAGCAGTGTTGTAGGAGCCAAAAGGGTTAAGAATGTTTTGGTTACCTTTGTTATAGAAAAGTGCCTGATAGCCGGTAGCAGTGTTGTAGGAGCCTCGGGTGTTAGAGAAGAGTGCCTGATAGCCACTAGCAGTGTTGTAGGCGCCAGTGGTGTTAGATCTGAGTGTCTGAAAGCCAACAGCCGTTCGATAAGGGCTACCGCTATCAGTAATGACGTATGGTTGAGCACTTGCCGTCATCGGCGTTGTGGCTAATAACAGTGGAATAGCTAAACATAAAGCATGGCAAGAATAACTTTTAGTGAAAGAGGGGCGAAACAACACTGCAAACTCCTTATATTAAAACTAGCGATGTGCTAATTCGGGTATGTCAAGAAGATTGTGTGGGTATGTCAAGAAGATTGTGTCAGTGTAGAAATCTCACATTGGTAACCTCCCTTCAAACTCAATCGCAAACCGATTCAAGGCTCCTTTCCAATCACGGATAGGCATCGTCCATTTCTTTGATAGGTTCTGAATCGCCAAG